>JAZUKP010000023.1:0-5667 GCA_045643345.1 Anaerovoracaceae bacterium
GGGCACTTGGCGCTGTCCGGATGACCCTGCAGGTGGCTGCCCAGCTGACGCAGTGTTGCCAGTTCTTCCTTGGGGAAGTAGCCCTTGTCTGCCAGAATTGCATAAAGCGGGGGATTCGCATGACCCTTGGAAAGCACAAAGCGGTCTCTGCGCGGGTCGGCGGGGTCTGCAAAAATATTCATCTTGGAATAGTAAAGAGCAACCATCAAATCGGTCGCGGAAAGGGATCCGCCCGGATGACCGGAACCGGCTTTGGCGATCATTTCAACCGCTTCGATCCGAATCTGACGAGCTTTCTCCTGAAGTTCTTGATTTGTCATTTTAAATCCTTTCGTTTCTGCACTCCGGCATTATTTAAGGAAACATCTGCACGCAAAAAGATGCAAGTTTCCTCGCGCTTTCTATTTTAGCACCCGAAAAGCGTCTTTACAAACAGTTTCCGAGAAGTTATAATCTTATCAGGAATTATTCTTAATAAGATATGACAAGGCGAAACACAAAGCAAAGACAACTGATTCTTGAGGCGGTGCAGAGCCGCTGCGACCATCCCAGCGCCGAGCAGATTTTCCGGCAGGTCCGGGAAAAGGACCCGAAAATCAGCCTGGGCACCGTGTACCGGAACCTGGCGATTCTGGCAGAGGAAGGAAAGCTGCTGGATCTGCGGCTCTCCGAAGCGGACCGCTTCGACCGGACCACCGCACCCCACGACCACTTTTTCTGCGAGGAATGCGGCCGCATTTTTGACATCCGCCAGAGCGCAGCGGAGGCGCTTCCCGACATCCGCCAGAGCGCAGCGGACCGTGAAGGCGCGCAGCCTTTTTTCGCAGCGGACAACGGACCCGATGCATGCGCAGCAGAGGCGCTCGACCCGGACGGCTTTGTCATCCGGTCTCATCAGACCCTGTATCGCGGCGTTTGCCCCATCTGCGCCGCAAAGGATAATCATCGGCAGTAAACCGGCGAAACCCGCCGGCAGCAAATAGAGAAAACGGAGGAAAATAAGATGAAAAAGTATGTATGCCCGGTATGCGGCTATGTTTATGAAGGCGAAGAGATGCCCGAAGATTTCAAGTGCCCCACCTGCGGCGTAAAGGGAAGCAAGTTTATTGAAAAGTCCGAAGAAGAACCTCTGGCAGCAGAGCATGTATTCGGCGTTGGCACAGCGCTGGACAACGTTCCCGAAGAAGACAAGCAGTACATTCTGGAGCAGCTGAAGGCCAACTTCAACGGCGAATGCAGCGAGGTCGGCATGTATCTGTGCATGGCAAGAGTTGCTCACAGAGAAGGATATCCGGAAATCGGACTTTACTGGGAAAAGGCTGCCTTTGAAGAAGCAGAACACGCTGCAAAGTTTGCGGAGCTCCTGGGATCTTATCTGGAACCGAACATGACCGATTCCACCGAAAAGAACCTGGCCTGGAGAGTGGAATGCGAATTCGGCGCAACCGCAGGAAAGACCGAACTGGCAAAGGTCTGCAAGAAGTACAACCTGGATGCACTCCACGACACCATTCACGAAATGGCTCGCGACGAGGCAAGACACTGCAAGGCCCTGAAGGGAATGCTGGACAGATACTTCAAGTAGCTTGAAACAATTGATAAACCAATAATTTTCAGTGAGGACCGGGTATCGCTCGGTCCTCTTTTTGTTTGACAAAAAAACGTTGCATAGTATAATAAAGGTGAGCACTGCGACAAGCGGTTGGCTTACTTAATGATTAATAGTATTTACTAAAAATCGCTAGTGGTGTCCACACTGGCGATTTTGCTTTTTTACGGTTATCGTAATGGTGTACCCCAATACCCTAAACGTAATTCGCATAGGCTTCCTCCTCTCCGAAGCCAATCGCCTGCGCCTATCAAGGATAAACAGTGCTCGCTGTGCATATTACCACGCATTAGTTATATTGTAAATATTTTCCATAACTTTGTCCCCAGAGGCCATTTTTTAGAAAAACTTTGTCCCTTCTGCCCTATTTTCCGTACTATACTGATGTAAGGCCCTTTTTGCGGAAAGCCCGGCGACATTTGCTCCGGAAATCCTGCAAACCCGCGAACATATACCATGGATGACAGCAAGATTATAGAACTGTTTTTCGAGCGTTCCGAAACTGCGATTCTCGAATTGAAAAATCAATACGGCGCATACCTGAATACCACGGCGCTGCGTATTCTTAGGGATCCGGACGACGCGGAAGAGGTGGTAAACGATGCTTATCTGGCGGCGTGGAATCAGATTCCCCCGGAAAAGCCCCGGTCCTTGCGTCTTTATCTGGCCCGCATTGTCCGCAACCTGGCGCTGAAAAAACTGGAGCATGCTGCCGCCGCAAAGCGGTCACCGGAAGTTGCAGGCACTCTGGAGGAGCTGGCGGAATGCATCCCGGATGCGCTGCAAAATGTGGAAGACACGGTAGAAGGTAAAGCCCTGGGCGAAGAAATCAACCGCTGGCTGGACGAACGCAGCAAGGAAGAGCAGGCGATTTTCGTTTCCCGTTATTTTTACGAACTGACGATCCGGGAAATCGCCGAAAAATATGGGTTGTCGGAAAGACGGGTAAAATATCTGCTGCGCGTTTTGCGAAATACATTAAAAGAAAGACTGAGCCGAAAGGGGTGGCAAGAATGAAACCGGAAAACCTGCAAAATGCAATGCAATACCTCCGCGACGATTACCTGGAGCACGCGGAAGAATATAAAGAAAAAAAGACTCGCAGAAAATGGATGATCCCGGCGGCAGCCGCACTGGCAATTGCCCTGGGGGTCACGGCTTATGCGGCAGACTGGCTGCCCCTTTCCGGCAGCAAAAGCGGAAAGCCGTCTCCCAACATTCACATCGAAGTGGACTGGGCAGAAACCACCCTGGAGGAATGTATCGATAAAGCGCCCGTCATCCTGTACGGAAGCTGCGAAAAAGTTGATTACCGCCGCAATGGCGGGGTGGAGCTTGTTCTGAATGTTCAGAGCTGCCTTCGGGGAGACTGCAGCGGCAGCGTTACGCTCCGGGCCATGATGGGCGCCAGCTTTGCCCCGGGGCAGGAATATCTGATTTTTGCGCAAAAGGAAGCATCGGTTTTTGACGAAAGCGAATTCTACGCGGTAAATCAGTACATCAGCGATTATCATCGGGGAACTTACGAAGGCTGCATTTCCTCCGAAGAAAAGCTTTCGGTAAAAAGTGCATTGAAATACACAAAAAAATACGTAAAAAAACATCCCTATACCGGGGATGATGTAATTATCGGAGATTACTGCCGTTCCGAAAATCTGCAGGAGATTTTCGACTGGTCTTCCTGCGTTTTATCCGCGAAGATCACCGGCATATTCTACGATTTTGCGGAAGATCGAACCACTTATACCATAGAACCGCTAATGCAGCTGAAGGGCACCGTTCCGGAGAACTGCCATGTGGTGGCAAAGAAAAATTCCATGCAGCCGGGAGAGGTCTACTGGCTGATGCTGAGCAAGCCGGATGAACACTCTCTGATTCTGACCATCTCCTCGCCCTACAGCGTGCTGGTGCCCGGAAGCGAGGCTGCCGCGTTTTTGGAAGAAATGCAGTAATTGTAAAAGACCCGGATCACCTGCGGACCCGGGTCTTGCTTTATACGTTTTTCTACTTCTTCTGTACGTACTTCTTGATATCCAACGCAACGGACACGATGATAACGATACCCTGTACTGCGTAGTTGTAGTTGGGGTTCACGCCCAGGAACTGGAGAATAATCTTTAAGAGTTCGAACACCAGAACGCCCACCAGAACGCCGGACACCTTACCGATGCCGCCGGTGGTGGAAACGCCGCCGATGGTGCAGCCTGCAATGGCTTCCAGCTCGTAGCCGCTGCCCAGACCGGAGCTTGCGCCGCCTGCCTTGGCCGCGATCAGATAACCTGCCAGTGCGTACATAATGCCTGCGGTCATGTAAATCAGACGCAGGGTTCTTCCGGTATTCACGCCGGAAACCTCTGCCGCCACCTCGTTGCCGCCGATGGCGTACATGTACTTGCCGTGGCGGGTCTTATTATAGATAAACCAGAACAGCAGACCCACGAACAGCGCCACGAAGAACAGGTACGGAATGTGGAACTGCTTCACGCTCTGTCCGATACGGCCGTTGATCAGGTCGATGTACTTCTCCTGGAAGCCGCCGATTGGCTGTGCGTTGGTGGTCACCAGACAGATACTGTAGATAATGGTCTGGGTACCCAGGGTGGCGATAAAGGGCGGCACGTGCAGCCGGGAAATTACGGTGCCGTTCAGATAACCGATAATTCCGCCGACCACCAGTACGATGCCCAGCACCACGGCCATATTCATTTCGCCGAAAGGCGAAACTCTTCCGGCGTAATCCGCCCGCTGCATCAGAATACCGGTAATGCAGGCGGCCAGACCCATCTGACGGCCCGCGGAAAGGTCGGTGCCCTTGGTAATCAGGCAGCCGGAAACGCCCAGCGCCATGATAAATCTTACGGTGGTATTGGAGATCAGGTTGCCCAGGTTGCCCCAGGAAGCGAAGTTCTCCACGGAAACGCTCATTACAACCGTTGCCATCAAAAGAATTGCAACGATCGGATTTTCTTTAATATAGGAACCTATGCCTCTAATTACTTTTTTCATCTTATCTGCCCTTCCCGTCTATTCAAACTGCGTTGCAAGACTCATGATATTTTCCTGGGTGGCTTCGCTGCCCGCCACAAAGCCGGTGACCCGGCCGTCGCACATCACCATGATCCGGTCGGACATGCCGATAAGCTCGTCCATTTCGGAGGAAATCATGATCACGGATTTGCCCGCTTTGGCCAGATCTGCGATAATGCAGTAAATTTCGTATTTCGCACCTACGTCGATACCGCGGGTAGGCTCGTCCAGAATCAGTACGTCCGGGTTGTTGGCCAGCCAGCGTCCCACCAGCACCTTTTGCTGGTTTCCGCCGGAAAGGCTCTGAATCTGAGTCTTGGAGGACGGTGTTTTGATGTTCATCTTCTGCACATTGTCCGTTACCAGCGACTCGATCTGCCGGTCGTTGATCACCAGTCCGCCGATCAGGTACTGATTCAGGGAAGAAACCGAAACGTTGTCCGCCACGGACAGCACCCCCAGAATGCCGGAGCCTCTGCGGTCCTCCGTCAGCATGGCCACGCCCTGATCGATGGCGTCCTTGGGCCGGTTGATGGTAATTTCTTTTCCTTTATATATAATCTTTCCCTTGCTGTGGGAGCGCACCCCGAAGAGCCCCTCCATCAGCTCGGTTCTCTGGGCGCCCACCAGACCGGCGACCCCCAGAATTTCACCCTTTCTTACCTCGAAGCTGATATCCCGGAAGCTCTTGGGATTGATGGAGGTAAAGTCTTGTACCTCGAACACCACCTCGCCGGGCACGTTTTCCTTCTGCGGATACAGGTTGGAAAGCTCTCTGCCTACCATCTTGGTAATGATAAAGTCGTTGGTCAGGCCTGCGGCATCCCAGGTGCCGATATACTGGCCGTCCCGCATGATGGTGACCTCGTCGGAAATCCGCAGGATCTCGTCCATCTTGTGGGAAATATATACGATCGCCACCCCTTCTTCCTTCAGTTCTTCGACGATGCGGAACAGCGCATCGACTTCGTTCTGGGTCAGAGAGGAGGTCGGTTCATCCAAAATCAAAACTCTGCAGTTGGCGGAAATGG
>JAZUKP010000024.1:0-35558 GCA_045643345.1 Anaerovoracaceae bacterium
ATTTACGACGGCAGCTTTTCCGGCACGAAGGTTCCCGGCAACGGAGTCACCACCGAGGCCCTGCTGGCCGCAGGATATAAAGTGCTCAGGGAAGAAGAGCTGTAAAGCGCTGGTTGCAGCGGGCACATGCCGCCCGGCAATCCGCCGGACGCGTGCAGTTTTTGCACTTTGTTATGACAAGTTTCACCCAACCTGCGTTGAGAGGCCCTGGAGGGCACAGAACTCCACTTATTTTTTTAAAACTTTCACCCATCATGCGGCAACACAATAGATTGGGCATAGATTTTAACGACTCTTGGCAAGGCCAAGGGTCTTTTTATGTGCCCAAGCACCGCATAAAGCACTCGTTGGGTGAAAAATCATTCCGATCCTGCCCAAAATGTGGTCCCAATCGAATAAAAGACCGCTCATTGGGTGAAACAGTCCCCTTTTATATGGTCCCACCTTCATACATGAAGCGGCACTGGGTGAAAATCTGTAAATAAACCAACATCCGCAAGAGCTTCTATTCTTCCATATATTTACAAATCTAAAAACATGCGTTATAATAACATTGTAAAATATTTCCATTTCAATTTACCCATTGCCCGGAGTGCAAAGCGAAGCAACTACAAAACCCTTATGTATTACATCACATTGATTCAAAAATACCGCGAAACACTGGTATCCAAAATTGCGCAAATGGAGAAAGTTCTTGAACATGCACCGGAAGGTCATTTAAAAATCGAACGGCGCGGCAGCAAATATTATTATGCTGTCCGGCAAAGCAATCAAAACCGCAGACACACGACCTATATCCGGGAAAACTCCCGGCAGCTGCGGCAGTTTTCAAACAAGCGGCTGGCAGAAAAGGCTTTGCCCATCATGAAGAAAAACCTGTCGGCAGCAAACAGTTTTCTTTTGCTGCACAGCGGCAGGGACGCAACGGAAATTGCGGAGGCTTTTCCGCCGGAGCTTCAGAAGCTCAATGCCAATCTAGTGCAAACCGGCGCCGCCATAGATCAAATCTGGGCAGAGGCCAGTTATCCCGCAAACCCTTACCGCAACGATGCCCTGATTTTAGAAACAAAAAAAGGATTCCCCGTTCGTTCCAAATCGGAAATGATTATTTCAGATTTACTTTTCACTCGGGGGATTCTTTATCGAAATGAATGCCGCTTAGACCTAAACGACGGGAAACCACCAGTTTATCCGGACTTTACCATTCTTCACCCAAAAACAAAGAAACTGATATACTGGGAACATTTCGGGCTGATGGACATGCCGGATTACTGCGACGATGCCTGCCGAAAAATAAACCGCTATTTGAAAGCGGGACTTCTGCCGGGAGAAAACCTGTTTTTCAGCTTTGAAACAACGGCAGTCCCTTTCGATTCCGATGCGGCAGAGCATATCATCGATGCAATCCTCCAAGCGAAAAGCACTCTCCTCATCGAGCTTTCTTAAATTAGAAAGAAAAAACTGCACCGCCATGGTACAGTTTTTCCTTTTATTATTGACTTTTTTCTGTCTGTTTTACTTGCCCAGCTTGCTGGCCGCGGCCGGGTCAAGATAAACGGTTACATCCGGGTGAAGCTGCAGAATGGACGCAGCCACCTGGGTGTCGATGGGTCCGTTGATCATCTTCTCCACCACGTCGGCCTTATTTTCGCCGATGGCCATCAGGATGATGGAGCGGGCGTGCATGATAGACTTAATGCCCATGGTTACCGCGTGAGTGGGAACCTCGTCAATACTATTGAAGAATCTGGCGTTCACCTCGCGGGTGTTCTGCTCCAGCTCTACCACGTGGGTGACGGAATCCCAGGGGGTTCCCGGCTCGTTGAACGCAATGTGGCCGTCCACGCCGATGCCCAGAATCTGCAGGTCGATGCCGCCGGCTTCCTCGATCTGCTTATCGTAGCTGGTGATGCCGGTCAGGTTCAGACCGTCTGGAACGTGGGTGTTGGCCTTGTCGATGTCGATGTGGTCGAAAAGGTTGTGGTCCATAAAGTAGCGATAGCTCTGGTCGTGATCGCCGCCCAGACCAACGTACTCATCCAGATTGAAGGTGGTAACGTCCTTAAAGGAGATGACCCCTTCCTTGTTCAGTCTTGCCAGCTCCGCATAAAGACCCAGCGGAGTGGAACCGGTTGCGCCGCCCAGTACCGCGTTGGGCTTCTTCTGCAGAAGCTCTACGTACTGCTGTGCTGCCATTTGAGCGATTTCCTGCTCGGAACCAATGATAACTTTCATTTTGTCCTCCTTCGGGCGAGAGATCCCGCCCTATATATAAACTTATTTTTTATCGATGCTGCAAAGAGTCGCATTGGCTCTTTCGATGGTGCGGCCGCCCCTGCAATGCAGGCCGGGAAGGTCCGCCCTATTCGTGCTTGGGAACCACGTCACCGTTGTCCTTGCGGATGGAATTCTCCGGAACAACCCCCCGCACGCAGCTGGTAGGATACACATTGGCGTGTCTGCACACGATGGTACCCGGGTTGAGCACTGCGTTGCAGCCGATCTCCGCCCAGTCGCCCAGCATAGCGCCGAACTTCCGGCGGCCGGTCTCCAGCTGTTCATCTTCCGCCTTTACCACCACGTTTTTGCGGTCCGCCTTTACGTTGCTGGTGACGGAGCCTGCCCCCATGTGGGCGTGATAACCCAGCACGGAGTCGCCCACGTAATTATAGTGCGGCACTTCGCAGTTGTCGAAAATCACTGCGTTCTTTACCTCACAGGAATTGCCTACCACGGAACCCTTGCCCACGATGGCACTTTCCCGGATAAAAGCGCAGTGGCGCACTTCCGCGCCGTGGTCAATAATGCAGGGTGCACCGATGTAGGCGGAGGGAAAGACCTTGGCGTCCTTCGCGATCCACACGTTCTCGAAAACCTCTTCGTACTCGTCCGCCGGCAGCGTCTTGCCCAGCGCAATAATATATTCTTTAATATCGCCCAGAACCTCCCAGGGATAAGTCTTCCCTTCGAAAAGATCTGCGGCAATGGTATGCTCCAAATCGAAAAGCTCTGTAATCTTCGGAATCATGTTCTGCCTCTTTTACTTAATCTTAATCAGTTTTCCTGCCTGCTTCATGGCGGCAATCATGGAGTCCACCGCATCCTCTGCGGCTTCTTCGGTCTGCGCCTCCGCCATCACGCGCAGCACCGGCTCGGTACCGGACTTGCGCAGCAGCACCCGGCCGGTTTCGCCCAGCTTGTCTGCCGCTGCATCCACCGCCGCAGCAACCAGAGGATCTGCCATGGTTTCGTCCTTGTCGGTAACCACCACATTCTTCAGCACCTGGGGATACATGGTGACCCCTTCCACCAGCTTTGCCAGGGTGCTCTTCTGCTTGATTACGGTCTGCATGACCATAATGGCGGTGAGCACGCCGTCTCCTGTGGTGGCATATTTCTTAAAGATGATGTGGCCGGACTGTTCGCCGCCAATCAGATGACCGTTCTCCGCCATATTTTCGTAAACGTAGCGGTCGCCCACTGCGGTTTTTTCGTAGCCGATGCCCAGCTCGTCCAGGGCCTTGTACAGACCGAAGTTGCTCATGATGGTGGTGACCACCTTGGAATTGCCCAGTTCACCGGTCTGCTTCATATATTTTGCGCAGACGTACATAATTTCGTCGCCGTTGACCACCTTGCCGTTTTCATCCACAGCCAGGCAGCGGTCCGCATCGCCGTCGAAGGCAAAGCCGATGTCCAGATGGTTGTCCTTTACGTACTGACAGAGACCCTCGATGTGGGTGGATCCGCAGTCCTTGTTTACGTTCAGCCCGTCCGGCTGATTATTAATTACGTGGGTTTCCGCACCCAGCGCGTCGAATACGTTCTTGGCAATCTGCCAGGTGGAACCGTTGGAGGGATCCAGGCCCACTTTTACGCCCTTAAAGGAGCAGCTGGCCAGACTGATCAGATAACCCACGTAGCGGTTTCTGCCCGCAGCGTGATCGATGACGCTGCCGATGTTGGCGCCGGTGGCCAGGGGTACTTCCCAGTCGCCGTCCAGGTAAGCTTCCACCTTGTCCAGGGTTTCATCCATCATCTTTTCTCCGTCGCCGTTGATCAGTTTGATCCCGTTGTCCGTGAAGGGGTTGTGGCTGGCGGAAATCATCACGCCGCAGTCAAAGCCCTCGGTCCGGGCCACGTAGGCCACGGAGGGAGTGCTGGTCACGTGCAGCAGATAGCAATCCGCACCGGCCGCCACAATACCGGCTGCCAGAGCGTCCTCATACATATAGCTGGACCGCCGGGTGTCCTTGCCCACCACGATGCGGGCACGGTAATCCGCCGGATGCTTCTGCTCCGGGTCGGTGCCGTAGTACCAGCCGATAAAAAGTCCGATTTTAAATGCATGCATGGCGGTAAGGTCTTTGTTTGCCTCACCGCGAAAGCCATCTGTCCCAAAATACTTTCCCATAATTTACCTCTTTCTTATTACTGCGTTTACCGAAGTATGCGACAGCGAAATATTGATGCCGTCCACCTGGGTAGAAGCGCTTATTTTCACATCTTTATTGCCTTCCGCAAAGCCGGTGCCGTCCGCGGTCAGCAGAATATCCGAAGCCGCCAGCGTCTTTAAGGTGCTGACCGGACCCGTAATTTCCGCGGTAATATGCGAATCGGCGTGCAGCGAATAAACCACATTCAGATTCTCCGCCAGATTGGCAGTTTTAATGTCGGAAGGCGAATAGCGGAAGCTGATGCTTCCCGTGTCCGCAATATCCACAGACAGCTTTACCCCGGCGTCCTCGTTGGATAGGAAAATTCCCTCCGGAAGACTGATTTCCAGCGGGCTATCAAAATCCTCATAGATTCCTTCGATGGAAATATTCTTCGCCTTTACCGAAGAAATCTCCGACAGCTTATCTGCCGGACCCTTAATGGTAACCGTCGAAGGCACGGAAATGCTGCTGACCTTGGCGCCTTCCCAGACCTCGCCGCTGTACGGGGCCTTCAGCGTGACGGTTTTGGTCTTATACACTGCCGCCTTTACACTGATTTCCTCCGCAGAGGACATCAGGCCCTGCAGCGCATTGCCGCTGGCATCCGTAACGCTGCCCTTCACGGAAAAGCTTGCCGGTTCCTCGAAGCTGAGAGTCTTGGAATCTACATCCACCCGGTACTCCGCCACATTGCCGATCAGCTGTTTTGCCCCGGAAATTTTGACCTTCTCCGGATATACATTCAAGATAGCGGTTTCGTAGCCGGAATCCGCCGCGGTATAATTCACCACCACAGGAACCGTAACCGTATCCAGTTCATCCACGTAAACCTGAATTTTGCGGGAGCGAATATCGTCCACCGTGTAGCCGTGGGGCGCGCTCACCGTAACGGTAATGTAATCCTGCCCCAGGGTCAGTCCGGAAACGTCCGCATTGGCCAGAAAATTGTCGGGAGACAGACTGCTTAAATCGGACCGGGAAGCCCGCACCGTAATGTCCACGGTATATTCTCCGTTGCCCACGATGGCCAGATTCTTTTCCGCCAGCGCCTCGGTACCGGACAGAGTAACCGGAATATTCCGCAGCGTGGTGGTAGAAGAGGGATTGACCACATTGATCACGTAGGACCAGAGGAAAATAGCCAGCAGCAAAGAGAGAATAAAACGCACAACCTTATTGTTCTTCATCGTTCTTCCTCCAAAGCTTTGCAAATCTGGTGAGAATGGTTTCTTCCCGGCTGCCGTCCATGTACAGTGCCAGCAGCTGCTTTTCCACGCTCTTTAAATCCAGGAAACGGGACAGCTTGCCGTTTTTGGCAATGGAAATAATGCCGGTCTCTTCGGATACGATCAGAACCAGAGCGTCGGACACCTCGGAAATACCGAGGCCAGCTCTGTGCCGGGTGCCCAGATCCCGGGAAAGATTCTGATTCTGGGTTAAGGGCAGCACGCAGCCTGCCGCGTAAATCCGGTCATCCCGGATAATTACAGCGCCGTCGTGCAGCGGTGCGCCTTTATAGAAAATGTTGTTGATTGCTTCTGAGGAAATTTTGGTATCCAGGTTGGTTCCGGTTTCCGCAATGTCATCCATGGCCACGTCCTGCTCGAAGACAATAATGGCGCCCTCCTTGCGGGCGGAAAAATACTCTACGGATTTCACGATTTCGTTTACAATCGACATTTTGTAATCCGCACTGAGCGCTTCCTGGCTCCGGATATTGAATTTGCCCCGGCCGATATATCCCAGCACCCGGCGCAGTTCCGGCTGGAACACCACCACCAGTGCAATCAGTCCGATGCTGAGGATCCTGCCGATCAGCCAGGAAACCACGTAAAGATTGCAGACTTCCGCAATCAAGGCAATGGCAATAATAATGCCGATGCCCTTGGTCAGCTGAGCTGCGCGGGAGGTCTTTAAAAACCCCCAAACCTTATAAATCAGCAGAGTGATGATCAGAATATCGATTATATCGGTAAAGCGAATACCGACTAAAATGCCCCTTATTACCTGACTCACGGAGCGCTCCTTTCCCAAAAACATTTTTACAGTATATTATATTCTTTTTTATGCATGCAGTGCAAGATTTTAGTGGCGGTTTTACAAAAAAAACACAATGATAATTTACAATTTTTGTATTTTATGATAGGATAAAATGGACGCAGGAGGCATGCAATGAACAAAGAATTTTACATCAGTACTCTTACGCTGAACGAAGAGTTTACCGATTTTTTCATGGTAAAAAACGCCGCCATCAAGGTAGGTTCCAATCATAAAAACTATTTCGACGTGACTCTGGGAGACAAAACCGGAGAAATCAACGGCAAGAAATGGGACATCGACGATGCCGAGGCCGCAAATCTGGCCGCAATTACCGAAGGCAATCTGGTCAAAATCAAGGCCAGCGTGTCCGAATGGAACGGAATCAAGCAGCTGCGGATTACCAAAATCCGCAAGGCCGTTAAGGAAGACAAGCTGGAAATGAACGAATACATCAAAGCCGCCCCGGAGGATCCCCGGGAAATGTTTGATTTTATCTGGGACAAGGCCGAGGACATTACCGATCCGGGCCTGAAAGCAGTCTGCGAAAACGCTCTGACCGAAAATAAGGAGCGGCTGCTCTATTACCCCGGCGCCATGCGCAATCACCACGCGGAATACGCGGGGCTTTTGTACCACACCAAGCGCATGCTGGACCTGGGCATTAAGGCCTGCAGCGTTTACACCAATCTGGATTCAGACTGGGTTATCTGCGGCGTGATTATGCACGACATGGAAAAGCTTAACGAGATCCAGAGCAGCGAGCTGGGCATTTCCAACGGCTACACCGTAAAGGGCAATCTGCTGGGGCACATTGTGATGGGCGCGATTTCCATGCAGGAACGGGCTGAAAAAGCCGGTCTGGACGAGGAAAAAACCGTTATGCTGCAGCACATGATCCTGTCTCATCACTACGAACCGGACTTCGGTTCTCCGGTACGCCCCATGTTCCCGGAAGCGGAGCTGCTCCACTATCTGGACATGCTGGACGCCAAAATGTTCGACTTCGAAGCCGCTCTGGAGGGCGTGGACGGAGGCGGGTTCTCCGAGAGAGTGCGCACCCTGGACGGACGCATGCTCTACAAGCCGACCTTTAAATAGCAAACCGGCGGGCTGCTGCGCCGCGAAATCCGGCACAGGCTCCGCTTTGCATAAACCCAATGAAAGAAGAAAAAGAAGGAACAGCCCGGGAGCTGATCTTCCACAACGAAACAAACTTTTATACCATACTGCTCTTTGAAACCGACGAAGAGCAGTTTTTTGCCGTGGGAAGTCTGCCCGCACCCAAGGCGGGAAAACATTACCGCCTGATTGGCGAATGGAAGACCCATCCCAAATACGGGGAGCAGTTTGCCTTCTCCTCCGCAGAGGAGCTGGAACCCACCACCGAAGACGGCATCGTTTCCTTCTTAAGCTCCGGCATGATCCGGGGCATCGGACCCAAAATGGCCGCCGCCATCGTGCGGAAGCTGGGCAAAGATACCCTGCGCATCATCCAGGACAATCCGGAGCAGCTGCTGACCGTGCCCGGCATCGGTCAGGCCAAGGCGGAAGCCATTGCCACCGGCTACCGGGAACACCGGGAATACGCGGACACGGTGCTGGCCCTGTCCGAATACGACATTTCCGCCGGCGTGGCCTTAAAGCTCTACCGGGCTTACGGCGCCGGTGCAGTGGACATCGTAAAAGAAAATCCCTACGCCCTGATTTCCGACATCTACGGCGTGGGCTTCCGCAAAGCGGATAAAATCGCATCCTCCGTGGGCATCGCCCCGGACTCCCCCTTCCGCATTCAGAGCGGCATTCTGTTTATGCTCAGCGAAAAGGTAAGCCAAGGTCACACCTACGTGCCGGAAACCGAGCTGACAGAAGAAACCGCAGCCTTCCTGGATGTGACCCGGGAGCAGGTGGCAGAGGGCTCCTTCGGGCTGGTGATGGACGGCAAAATCTGCAAGGACGTCATCGGCGGTACCAACATTTACATGCTCTACAGCTACTACCGAGCCGAGCGGGCCGCGGCGGCCAAGCTGTACGAGCTGTGCAATACGCCCCTTTCCGCCGTGGCGGTCAACACGGAAAACCTGCTCCGGCAGGCGGAGAAAAACGCCGGCATTCAGCTGTCCGAAAAGCAGAAGCACGCCATCGAAGCCAGTCTGCGCAGCGGCGTGCTGGTCATTACCGGCGGTCCGGGCACCGGAAAAACCACCATTATCAACACCATTCTGGCTGTGTATACCTCCGCGGGCCTGAAAACCCTGCTGGCGGCTCCCACGGGCAGGGCGGCCAAGCGCATGCAGCAGTCCGCCGGCGTTCCTGCCAGCACCATTCACCGGCTGCTGGAATACGCCTACGAAGACGGCCAGGATCGGATGATTTTCGGCCGCAACGCGGAAAATCCTCTGGAGGCGGACTGCATCATCATCGACGAGGTGTCTATGGTGGACATCCTGCTGTTCGAGGCCCTGCTGAACGCGGTCAAACCCGGCACCCGCCTGATCCTGGTGGGCGACGCGGACCAGCTTCCCCCCGTGGGCGCGGGCAACGTGCTCAAGGACATTCTGGCCACGGGACTGATCCAGGCCGAACGGCTGACGGACATCTTCCGCCAGGCCCAGGAAAGCGCCATCGTGGTGAACGCCCACCGCATCAACCACGGAGAGTACCCGGCCTACAACGAAAAAAATACCGACTTCTTCATGATTCAGCGGGGAAAGGACACCGAGATTTTAAGCACCATTCTGGACCTGTGCACCCGCCGTCTGCCCGCATATTTCAAGGACCTGGACCCCTACACGGACATCCAGGTGCTCACCCCCACAAGAAAAGGCGGCCTGGGCAGCGTCTCTTTGAACGAATCGCTGCAGGCCGTGTTAAACCCGCCCTCGCCGACTAAAACCGAAAAGAAAATCGGCAGCCGCATCTTCCGCGAAGGCGATAAAGTAATGCAGATCAAAAACAATTATCAGATGGAATGGAAGAGCCTGAGCACCTTCACCACCGGCACCGGCATTTTCAACGGGGACATGGGTCTGATTGACAAAATCGATCTGGACGCAGGCACCATCGGCGTCATTTTCGACGGAGAAAAATACGTTACCTACGACTACGTTTCCGCAGAGGAGCTGGAGAGCGCCTTTGCCATGACCGTGCACAAAAGTCAGGGCTCGGAGTTTCCGGTGGTCATTCTGCCGGTGACCAACTTTCCGCCCATGCTTTCCACCAGAAACCTGATCTACACCGCCATTACCCGGGCCAAGCAGGCCGTGGTGCTGGTGGGCAACCCCGCCGTGTGCAACGCCATGGTGGACAACAACAGCATCCAGGCCCGCTACAGCGGTCTGGACGAACGGCTGCAGAAGCTCTGGGATACAGCGTTTTAAAACGTGGAAAAATGCGAAAACGCAAAATATAAAACGCAGAGAAATGTTTTTCCCTGCGCTTTTTGTTTGAGCGGTGGCTTCGTCCAAGCTTGCCGACTCAATTCTCATTTTTTGAAGCGGTAATGTCAATTTGATGACTGCTTTAACTTTTATTCCAGTTCCTGCGGCGGCCGGTGGGAATAATAAACCCTTTTAGGGCGGAAGGACTTTATCTTCGCCCAATCCGCCTGCAGCAAAGCGCTGTCTTCGTAAGCCTCGATGTAGTCCGCGGGCTCCAGGTCTCCGGCAATGCAGATGCCCTCATCCAAGATCAAAGAAATTCCGTCCCGGCTGTGACTGGGCGTAGAAATAATTTCACCATCAATTCCCAGATCCGCCAGAAACGCCCGGCTTTCTTCGCAGGAGATAAGCTTCGCCCGGTCTTCGCAGATTGGCATGTACGGAAGCTTTGCCCGGTCGAAAAGCGCATCGGAAAAATGCACTAATCCTTCTGGACATCTACCAGCAGCAGCTTTACCTCCTGTTCAGCCAGCTGCCCGATCAGACCCATGTGGTCCGGATGGTAGTGGGTGGCCAGCACGTAAGAAATGTCTTCCAGCCGAAGATTCTGCTGCCCGAGCGCCTGGTAAAATGCCTGCAGAGTGCCCGCAAAATCCGTGTCCACCAGCAGACCGCCCCGGATGCCGGGAATATAAAAAGTATTCGTATTTCCGTATTTGAGTATTTGTATCATGGGTTTGAAATTTGTAAAAAAATGTTTTGATTAAAAAATTCCGGGCATCTCCCGGGTCTTTATGCGGCACTGTATCCGGCGGCAGAAAGCGCGGACATCGCCTTTTTGTAATCATCTTTTTTTACCAGAATATAGTCCGTGTTGTAGGTGGATACCGCAAACAAAGCAATTCCGTTTTTTGCGAGAATCCCGGAAATTTCAGCCAGAATCCCTACAAGGGAAAAATCCAAAACCCCTTCAATCCGAAAGGCTTTCCAGCCGTCTTTCCGGGCAGCGGTATGCGCCGGAACATTTTCTGTTCTGCAAACCAACGATATCTCTTCTTCGGTTTTTCCGAGAAAGTAAAAATCGCAGGTCGGGTCGATATCCCCGACAGAACGCAGCCTGCAGACCGTAAAATCCCCTTCTATCGTTTTAATTTTCATGGTTTTTTCTCCGTTAACGCAGTTTCTTAAAAAGGCGGGCGCTCCAAAAATCTTTTCCCGCCTCCTTTAAATTTTTCTTTACCGTAACGCAGGTTTCCGTTCTGCCGACCTCGGCAAATCCCTCCTGCAAAAATAAGGATAAAGCCGGATTATCGGCGGCAATGTCGTCCCAGAGAGCCGCAACGCCCTGCTCTTTTGCAGCATCACAGAGCAGGCGAAGAGCTTCTCTGCCGAAGCCTTTTCTGCGATACGGCGCATAAATAAGAATGTCGGTCAGACAGCGGTCTTCCTCAAAATGATAGGCAGCCTCTCCTATAAATTCACCGTTTGCGGAACAACGCAAATACCTGTAAAAGCGTTTTCCTTCCGGAGCCGCAACCCAGCGTTCATACCAGGCGGTCCACCTTTCCTCGGAAAAATCAATGGTTCCGCCCCAGGCGTGATTGTAGGACATCGTTTGTTCATCCTGCAAAAGCCGGCGGCGAAACCACAAATCCTTATATTCGGGTAAATAAAATTCAAGCATGATTCTTTTCTTCCGACGCTCCGTTATTTTTCATGCCTTTTCTTCTGTCTTTTTCGGAAAATCCGAGTTAAAGAGCACAATCAGCAGCTGAGCCGGAAGGTACAAATACCAGATCCAGCTGTTGTAATCGTGGGTTCCCTCGCACACGTTCACCATGGGCAGGAATACCAGCAGATCCGACACGATAAAGAGGAACATGCCCAGGATCAGCAGACCCCGCAGCCCCTGTTCGGAGTAGGCATAAGAAAACTGACACACCAGATTAAAGCCGATAAAGGCGATGTAAGCCAGCAGCGGCAGATACATGCCCTGCATCTTGCCGGTCTCCTTAAACATCAGGCCGGTCAGCACCAGCGTGACCATAATCACCACCAGAAGCCCGATCAGAAAACCCTTGTTGACCAGCGGATAGCCTTTGCGCCGGCAGGCCCGGACAAAGCAAAGACCATAGAGAATGTGGGCCAGAATAAAGAAGGCCGCGCCGGGGTAGGTGGATGCCGCGCCCATGCCGATGACGTCGGTCATAAACACGTCTCCCAGGGTGGAAGAAATCATGCCAAACATGCACCATTTCCGCTCCGGACCTTTAAAACAGAAAAACAGTACCACGCCCAGCAGGCTGACCGCTGCGCTGAGACAAACTTTTACCAGGGGTGTAAAACCGAACATAGAAACCTCTTGCATTTCTTTCTGACAAAGATTGGTGAACCGATAATTGCTGCTGAAATTATATCATATCCGGCAACGGTTTGGGAAAAGACTGCGCGAAGGGAAAATAAAGAAATACAAAAAGAGCAGGAAACATTGCTCCGGAAAACCTCCGCCGGCTTCACGATAAGCCTTGCTTTGCAAGTCTTCTCTACCGGCTCCGAAGTTTTCCTTCGCAGGATGTTTCCTGCCCTGATACTATTTGTCTCTGTAATGAGAACCGCACTGTTTTTTACAGCGCTGGCACATATTTCTCCGAAACGATTTCCCAGTTTCGGACAAAAAAGTGCTCCGGGTAGCGGAACATTTCCAGGTATTTCTGCTGCTGTTCCTCGGTCAGCGAAATCAGCGGGTCGCCCCCGTCCCCAAAAATGGCAAAGGGCCCGAACACGATATCGATCTGCTCTCCGTTGGGACCCTTGACCATGCGATTTGGTGCCATGCCGTTGATTTTTCCCTCTTCGTTGCAAAGAATTGCAATGTTATCGTCAAATGGATAGAAAAATTCAATATATCCGCCCACGAGCTTCTGCAGCGCCTCCAGACTGCAGCTTTCCACTTTTTCCACTCTGGCCTCCCGACCCGGTTCCGCGATAATGCAGGTTGTTAAATTTACGTTCTTCATTTTTTCTCTCTCCCTTTTGTTTTGTTTCTTGTAATAAAAAAGACATTCGCTGCAAACGTTCTGCGCACGCGAATGTCTCGGTTGATTATTCTATTTTCCCGTAATCAGCAGTTTCTGCCCGCTGCGGGTCAATTCCAGAAGCTGCCGCATCTGCTCTTCGGTAACGATTACACTGACCGGACAGAAAGAATCGCAGCTTTCGGTCTTCTTTTCTCCATTGATTTCGTATTCATACACCGTAACCGTACTACCGGCTTCGCTGCGGCTTGCCGCCGCTGCCACCATGCAGGACAATATTTCACGGCCGTCCTCGGTGTAAAACGCGGCCTCGTCTCCCCGGGCAATTCCCAGGGGGTCTGTTATCAGCCAGGAGCAGGAAACGGGCAGCAGAACCTCGCCCCGATCCGGGTGAACAATCAGCCGCGGGTCCTCAAAATACGCCGCAGAAAGCTCCGTGCCGGCGGCAACATGGGTTACGGTCTCCTTGCCTACCACCAGCGGGGCATCCGCAGGCCGCAAAGAAGTGTCCTTTGCCAGCGGCTGGCTTTTTGTTTCCAGCATTTCCGCCGTGATAACCGTGCCGGAATCTGCATTTCGGTTCAGCACCAGCACGTCGGTATACACCGTCTTCTCCTGTCCGAAATAATCCCAGGCAAGAAAAATTGCCAGCGCAAGCACAGCCAGCAGAATGACGGTTCTTGCAAATTTGTTCATGCTCTATTCCTCCATTAGCGCAGTTTCCGCGTATTGCAGTTCATCCCGCATTTCCGCCGAAATGTCTGCGGTCATTATTGCGGTTCGTGCATACTGCGTTTCGTCCGGCAGCTTCTCCGAAATGTCTGCGGTCATTACTGCGGTTTGCGCATACTGCGTTTCGTCCGGCAGCTTCTCCGAAATGTCTGCGGTCATTACCGCAGTCATGACTTCGGAATCATCCTTCTTCCGTCGGCTGCCCGGCAGCCGTCCGCTGCGGGAAAGCCGATACTGATACTCCTCTTTGCAGGCCGGAATATGGGCGTATAGCCGGTAAAAAATGCAGACCACCCCCACCGCGCCGGAAAACGCCAGAAGTATGAGTCCCCAAAACTTCAGCCCCATGCTTCACCTCCTGCAAAAAGCACCGCAATATTCTCGAAAAGCTGGGTCCGCAGCAGTTCATTCTCTGCCTCGAGCTGCAAAGCCTCCGCATCTGCCTGTATTTTTGTCAGAACCGATTTCAGCGCAGCCTCCTGCCCCGCAGAAGAAAACGCAGAAAAATGCTCCTTCAGAAACGATACCGTTATTAGATACAAACGCAGGTTTTCCGCGTTGACGTTTTTCCCGAAACGATCTCCGATGCTTTCCGTCATAGCCGCCAGCGAATCCAAAAGAATGCCTGCCTCCGCCGCCGATATTTCGCACTTAGCCGCAGCCGTTCCGGCCATGGCATACAAACCTTTTACCAAAGGGTCCGCGAATTTTGTTTCGCAGCAGTTTTTCAAATAAGGACATGCCGCAGAAAGCGCAGCAGAAGCATCCGCCGGGTTCTCTGTGCTGCAAAGCACAGAAAGGGCGATTTTTGCACTTAAATCTGCATAAGACTTTGTCTTGACCCATTGCAGGCTTGCGTATTTTGTGTATACAGCCTCCACGGTCTGCAGTTCTTCCGAAGTAAGTCCGTCCGCCTGACAAAACTCCAGCAGCTTTTCGCAGGCAGTGGGACTGTACGGCTTCAATCCTGCGGCTTCGATATAGGTCTCCGCCGACATCTCCCGTCCCGAAAGCTCCGGGTTGACCAGACGTTTGTAGCGCACACTGTCCTGTCCCACGCCTATGGTAAACAGCAGCAGGCCCAGGATAAACAGGGTCGCCGCTGCGGTTTTCAGGAGGCGCGCCCGCCGCAGCTTCTTCCGCAGCACGTTCATACGGTTTTCATCGTAGCTCTCGTATTCGGACAGTGCATTCCGCAGCGCATCCATCGATTCAAAGCGATTTTCCGGGTCTTCTTCGCAGCCCTTTTCTATGATTGCAATCAAACCCTCCGGCAGCCTGCCCCGGTTCCGACCGATGCCGGCCGGACTCAGCTTTTCCGGTTTTTTAATGCCCGTCAGCAGCTGATACAGCGTAATGCACACACTGTAAATATCGGATTTCGGTCCGGACATTTTCCGGTACTGCTCGGGAGCCGCGTAGCCTCTGGTGCCCACGGCAGCCTCATCCTGATACTGCCCCGGTTCCGCATACTTTGCAATCCCGTAATCCACCACCTTAATGCTGCCATCCGCAGTCAAAATAATATTGGCCGGTTTCATATCCCGGTACACTATATTTTTCCGGTGAAGATAAGACAAAAGACTGCAGATGTCCATGGTCCAGGAAATCAAAATCTCCGGGTCTTTCGGAATCGTACCGTCTTCCAGCATGGAAGCAAGCGTTCTTCCTTCCACATAATCCATCACCACGCATTTCATCTGCGGGTCTTCGAAGCTGTCCACAATTCTGGGCGCAAAAGGACTGTCCAGACAGTTCAATATTTCGATTTCTGTCAGCCGCTCATCCCGATTCAGCGCATTTTTATAGGCCGCGGAGTTTTTATCCATCTCCTTAACGGCCCATTTCTTTTTCAGCTCCAGATCCTCCGCCAGCCAGACCTTGCTCGTACCGCCCTGTCCCAGAAGCAGAAGGATTCTGTATTTATTTTTTAAAATATCATTCTCTTTCAACATTCCCGTCATCCCTTATTTCCTGCGATTTTATGCAAGCTCCAACAAAACGCCGGTAATATTGTCCTTTTCGCCGCGGCTCCTGGCAAGCTCCTTCAGAACCTGCAGCTTTTCGCTGCCCGAAAGAGCCGCAGAACCGAGCACTTCCTCGATCTCATCTGCAGACAACGTGTTGCAAAGTCCGTCGCTGCACACCAGAAAAGCAGCCGGTCCCTGAAGCTTCCCCTCGTAATAATCCGGCGCAATTTCCCCGATGCCGATGCACTGGGTCAGGGTGTTTTCGTCCTTCACCGTAATATCGGTCCTGCCCTGCAGGCGCTTTCTTTCGGCCACTGTCTGATCCTTTGTAATCTGTCCGGTCTTACCATTTTCGGACAAATACAAGCGGCTGTCTCCAATCTGCAGACAAAAATATTCACCCCGGTACACCGCCAGCAGCGTGAGCGTGGTGCCCCAGACAAGACCCATCTGCGCCGCGGTTTCCGTCAAATCGTCGTGAATCGTTTGAACCGTCTGGCAAAGAGCCTCCCGAAAAGCGGCAAAACCTTCCTCCGCCAGCGCCGCATCGTTCTCCCGAACCAGCGACTCCAGACACTCCGCCGTGTAGGAAGATGCCAGCCCGCTTTTCGCGTAAGCACCCACACCGTCCGCAGCCAAAGCCAGCCCGAAGGCTCCATCCTCCGCGCTGTAAACAAATGCCGCATCCTGGTTGTATTCCCGGTAACCTCCCTGATCGGACAGACTTTCCGCATATCTGATTTTCTGCACTATTTTCCTCATTTCCGCGGCATCGGGGAACGCAGGGCAAGCTTTCACCCCGCATCCGCACCGTCCGCAGTCTCTATTTTTTCGTGTACCGCACCCGGTACTTTCTATCCGCAAAACGAAGAATTTGTCCGTCCCGCACCTCTGTCCGGGTATGTTTCGGCAGCCGGAACATCTCCTTGTCCGCGGTTTCCGAGCTGCCCAAAAAGGTTCCGTTGACGGAAATATCCTCCGCAAATATTTTACCTTCGATGATGTAAAGATAGGCATGCTCCCGGCTGACCCGGTGATTTTTCGGGTCCTGAAGAATGACAAAATCGCAGACATCCTCCCTGCAGCCCACCAGAATTCTCTCTGCGGAAAAATGGGTCACGCTGCCGTCGGACAAAGATACCAGATCGTAGCCCGATTCCGGAAAAGCTTCCGTAAGCACTGCGGTAATATCCTCCTGCAGATTCATTCCAGACCGCCCTTCCGGAAGGAAAACAGCACATCCGCAAACTTAATATACTGTCCATCCTTTACTTCCAGTTCGTTTCCCTTGGGCAGACGGAAAAAAGATTCCGCCTTCTTGGGATTGGTCCCGATAAAGGTTCCGTTGGTGGATTCATCCCGCACGTAAACTCTGCCGTCTTCCTTTGTTAGCAGCGTAGCATGCAGCCGGCTGACGGTATGATGCTCCGGGTCCGGCTGACGCAGCTTTAAGTCGCACTTGAACGAAAAACCCACGGTGAATTCTTTTTTATGAATTACCGAAATCTCGCCGCTGCTTACATTTACCAGTACCGGAAGCAGTTCTCCCGTGGCAGCCTTTTCTTCGGCCAGCAGCTCCCGGGCGTATTTTTCGGAGCTTTCCTCCCTCACTTTAGCCACTAAGCGGGCTTTTGCCGCCGCCTTTCTGCCGGTTCTGCCGGAGGATGATTTTCCGCCGGTCTTTGCAGCGGGTTCTTCCGCAATCTGCATTTTCTCTCCGGAAAGCAGGTGTGCCAGCGTAAACTCCGTACCCTCCCGGCTGGTTAAAATTTCGGTTTCCGCCTCTTCGGAAACCGCTTCTGTATTTCTTTTTTTCTCTATATTCTGATCCGCCATATCGGCCCCTTTCTTTTCTTCCGCTCTGCGGCGTTACTCCGTCTCCCGGTTATGTGCATGGGCCTCCAGAAGCAGACTGCGCTTCTTTTCGCTGGAGGTATTCATTATTTCAAAGCCCTGGACCGCCTGCCGCCGAACGTAATCAATATAGATCTGCAGCTCGCCGGATGTCTTATCCAGGCCGTTGATTCTGGTTACGAACTCGAAAATATAAGTATTTTTGTCAATCTTGTGCGTTCCGATGTTGATATGGTTGTTCAGCGTATTCAAAAGCTGGTAGTTCGGCACCCGGGTCAGAGTTCTGCGCACGTCCGCAAAGAGGACGTTTCCCAGAATTTTTACCGTGTAGGTCAGCTTTCCTCCGTGCAGCACAAAAAAGATGTCACCAAGCTCCACGTTCGGGTCCGTCTCGGACAGTCCCGCCACCTTCAAAACATCAAAAATACTTAAATCTGCCATATTCTTTCCTCCGTTTTGATTTTACCCCATTTCCCGCACAGCTGTCAAAAACTGCCGGGAAAAAACCGGGCTTTTTCCGCAGGCACATCTCTATTTCTGCTCCTTCTTCCGTCCGATGGTAAAGAAGATGCCCAGAAGCGCAAGGATGACCGTCAGAATAATCAGCCGTTTTCCGGTAAAAAAGCCTTCCTTCTGCGCAATTTTCACCGCCGTGCCAGTGCCCGGATAATTGATATACGTTACCGTTCCTTTCAAGGTGTACTTTGTCTTTCCTTCTTCCACGCCGTTGGTGTAGCGAATTTCCGCGTCATAGCTTACCGGATGCGGACGATCGGGATTGTTTTCATCTTCCGCATAATACGAACGGACAAAGGGAACTACTACTTCCGAAGTTCCGGTATAGACTGCGGTTTTGTAATCTTCTCCGGCTTCGCCCCAGGATCCGCCGGTAATGGTATCCTTTTCCGGATCAAGGCCGAAGTATTCCATAATAAGGGCTTCATAGCCGGGGAAACAAGGAGTGTTCCCGTCAAGATCCACGATTTTATCTCCGAAGGCATACTTCCTGATTCCATTGCCGCGGAAATATGCGGTATAGCTGGCATCTCTGATTTCGGTCGCTTCCATATCCTCCGAAGACTGCAGATACAGCTTTACATTAAAGCTTTCGCCGTTTTGACGGATAGGAACTGTTCTGGTTTTGGGAACGTCTTCATCTGCCGCAGTGTCATAATATCCTGCAGCAGGAGTTCTGTACTTTTCGGTAAATTCAATCTCCTCAAAGTCTGCGGCAAGTCCGTCCTTTTCCAGATATTCTTTTGCAGCTTCTTTGCTGCTTAAGCCTTTGATGACTTCTGTCTTTACTACGCCGACAGTTTCGCTTACCGTTTCAAACTTTATTTCCTTAATCTCAAAGTCTTTGCAGCCCAGCTCTTCAAGCGCCGCTTTTACGGCATCCCTATCGTCTTTTTTGTAACTCTCGATGGTTACTTCAACAGTTTTTAATTCCTCTGCTGCTGCAAAGCAGGGAGTTGCTGCGCCAAATGCAATGCAAAGAACCAGTACGAAAGAAAGACTCTTTCTGAGATTCTTCCCTGCAAAAAGTGCTGCAATAATGCCCAGAAGGCCTGCTGCAAAGAGAACATACATATTCATATTTCCTCCTGTAAGCGGAGAAATCTCTGCTCCGCCGTGGAAACTTCTGTCGATTTCCGGAGGCATCAGTTCCATAATCCCAATAAGGTATTCGTTTTCGAAAAGGCCATCCTGCGTATTTGCGACGATTACGGTTTCTCCGTCATTCTCAATGACTGCAGAGTAGGTATTCCCATCAGCTTTAAAATAGAGCGGAGCTTTTGCTTCTTTTACAAGGTACATCCCGTAAGGGAGTCCTTCCATGGTGTATGTGCCTTCTTCAGTCTCCTGCAGACTGCCGATGTACTCGTCATTTTCATCCAGAGCTTTATCTTCGTTTGCATCTTTGTAAACCGCAAAGACTGCGCCGGAAAGCCTTATGTCCGGATTTTCCGCATCTACTTTGATCAGCTTTAAGTTTCCGCGGATAAGCTTGTTGACTGCTTCGATTTCGATGATGGCTTCATCTTCTTCGATTGTGATAGAAAATTCTTTCTCGCAAAGCAGATACCCTTCCGGAGCTTTCAGCTCTTTTACAATATACCGGCCATAGGGAAGGTCATTGAACGCAAAGCTTCCGTGTTCATCCGATACCGTGGTAAGAAGCGGCGTATCCGCCCCTTCTTTAAAAATTCCAAACTCCGCACCGGCAAGCTCGTCTCCGTCATCGGTGAGTTTCTTCCCCTTTACGCTGCCGCGAATGAGGGTATCTACAATCTCGATTTCAATCAGCGCTTCATCTTCTCCGATTTCAATCGGATATTCGTTTTCGTCCAACAGGTATCCATCCGGAGCCTTGGTTTCTTTTACGAAATATTTTCCGAAAGGAATGTCTGTAAATTCAAATGTTCCGTCCTCGCTGGATGCAGCGGTAAGGACCGGCGCGTCTTCACCTTCCTTGAACAGTCCGAATTCTGCACCGGCAAGAACATTCCCCAAGTCATCCTTTTTCATGCCGGATACCTTTCCCCGGAGCAGCTTGTTGACCACTTCTTCTCCATTGTTTAAAACGATTTCGATAGTATCAATACTCTGATCTCCCGGTGCAAAGGTAAATTCGAAGGTGTCTTTTGTTAAAATATAGTGTTCGTCGGTGGCAGCTTCTTTTACATAATATTTTCCCAGCGGAAGGTCTGCACTAAAGGCGGCAGTACCGTCCTCGGATACAGATACTTCTTCTAAAAGTCCGTCCTTGGGAATCATGCTGCCATCGTTTGCGATCAGCTCTTCCGCTGCATAGAGCGCAAACTTTACGTTTAAAAGCTCTCCGTTGCTTCCCAGCTTGAAGGTATCGTCTTCTTCCATCGCCTTTAAGATAGAAAGATCAATTTTCTGGCGGGCATTGGAAATGCTCTTGGTTGCGATGCTTACATCGGTATCTGCCGGTGTAAGTTCTATCTCAAAGATTTCCGTTTCGCGCACAAAGCCTGCCGGGGCCTGTACTTCTTCCAGTTCGTATTTACCAAAGTCCAATTCCTTGCTCTTTGCGATTCCGTCTTCTCCTGTAGTAATGGTCTCTACTACATCGCCCTGTTTGTAAGTAACAGTACCGTCTGCCAGAACGATGTCTTCTGCTGCACGGATTTCAAAGACTGCATTCTTCAGCTTGCCTTCTTCAAATACGGCGCGGTAATTTCCGCCCTCTTCCGTAACACTTGTGAAAACTTCACCGATCTTGAAGACTTCGATCTGTCCTTTTTTGAGTTCGTTTACAAACGCGAATTCTGCAGTTTCACCGGCAACAACTTCAACATTCTGCGCTTCAACTATTTTATACCGATAAGGGGTATCGACTTCTTCCAGGATATATGGTTCTTCTCCGCAGATCGGAACGTTCTCGAATACCGCAACTCCGTCTGCGCCGGTTGCTGCCGTCATATCGACTTCTTCTCCGAGAATGGATGTTCCGTAAAGATGGAATACTATTCCTTCGATTACATTGTCTTCTGCCAGCTTAATTACCTTAACGGTTCCGTTAGCAGGCTTATCTGTAAGCCCTTTTGCGTAGGAGTTAAGATCTATAATCTTTCCGTCTTCTTCAATGTCAAATGTGATATTTGTCCTTCCGGAAAGAAGATATCCAACCGGACTCTTTGTTTCTTCAATTTCATAACGTCCGTAAGGCAGATAATTTGCAGCGCTTTCGTAGACTCCCTTAGTTGTTGTAAGGGTCGTAATAACCGCGTTATTTGCGTATTCTTCTCCGCCCACCACTACAGCTTTTCCACTGCGGTTGTACAAGGAAAAAGAGGTTTCATATTCTGTAATAGCTTCCTGCGTTTCTGCGTCAAACTTTCCTACTTTAAATCCGCCCTTAATCACAGTATCAGTAAAGCCCTTTGCATAGCTGTTCAGATCCACAACTGTGCCACTGGCTTCAATTTTGAATGTAACAGAAGTTCTGCCATTCATGGTGTACTGGGCCGGCGCTTTGGTTTCGACAAGTTCGTAACTTCCGTAAGGAAGATAGTCCGCCGCACTTGTATATACGCCCTTTGTGGTGGTAAGGCTTGCAATCAGGGCATTGTTTGCGTATTCCTTGCCTCCAACAATAACGGTTTTGCCGGAGCGGTTGTATAAGGAGAAGGATGTTTCTGCTGTTGTGATTGCCTTCTGTGTTTCTGCATCGTATTTTCCGATTTTAAATCCGCCTTTAATCACGGTATCGGTAAAGCCCTTTGCGTAGGAATTCAGGTCTACAACAGTTCCATTGGTTTCAATCTTAAAAGTTACGGATGTTCTTCCGCTCATGGTGTACTGAGCCGGAGCTGCGGTTTCCTTTAGTTCGTAAGATCCGTAAGGAAGATAGTTTGCAGCAGAGGTATATACACCGTTTGTGGTTTTAAGATTTGCAATCAGCGCGTTGTTGGCATATTCGGTTCCGCCAACCTTTACGCTGAAGCCGCTGCGGTTATACAGGGCAAAGCTTGTTTCGGATCCTGTAACTGCCTTCTGCGTTTCCGCATCAAACTTTCCTACTTTAAAGCCGCCCTTTACCGGTGCGTTGGATGCAATAAATTCGTTGGAAACTTTAAGGCTGATTGGATTAATTTCGCCGTTCTCATCAACCCAGCCAACGATTGCTTCGCCGCCGTTGGCTACCACCTGACCGCCGACCTTGATTGTTCCGGAATCTTTGATATATCCTGGCGCACTCTTTGTTTCCTGGATAGTAAAGTAGCCTACAGGGATAGTTGTCATACCCTCTACAACATATAGAGGATCACTGTTAGGAACGAGGTATTTTTCTGACAAACCTGCTTGATATATTATCTTCCCAGAATAATTTTCTGCTTTTGCTTCAATTATCCAAGTTCTTGTAGCATCCATTGACGTAAGCTGCGTCGCTGTATATGACTTGCTTACATCCACCGCATAATATTTAATGGTAAACTGAGTCCCTGCAAGGGATGCTTCGTTTTCGATTTTCTCAGAAGATTCTTTGCTTATTCTTATCGTTATAGGGTCGTTAACTGGCTTTTCGACGGAAGTGATTGTAGCAGCCTTTGCTCCGGTGCCTTCCGGAATAACTGCGTACACTTTCGAATCTACGGTATAGCCTTTGCTTGGAGAAATTTCTTTTACAAACACGGTTCTGCCTGCGGTAAGGCCCATCACCAGGCTTCCCTTCCCGTTTGCATCCGTTGTGATTTTTCCGATAAGACTTGCGGTATTTACGGTGTTTCTTGTTGTATCACCCTCTGCATATACTCCGTACACAGCACCCGCCAGGGAATAGTTCGGGTTTCCATTGGTGCAGGTGGGATTTGCGGATACCTTGGTCAGGGCAACTTCTGCAGGAGAAGGCTCCAGGTAAAGGTAGGCATTCTTTGTGGCAGCTCCGGAAATCGGAATCATAATCGACTGCCATACACCGCTTCCGTTCTTTTTAACGGTGGCAAAGTCCTGTCCATTCTTTCCTGCAATCACAAAGCTCTTGTGCTCAATATTTCTTGTAAGCGTAATCTTTACATCGGAGGCAATCGGCTTTGCCGATGTGAGCGTGATTGTGTTTCCGTTTACCGTAACGCTCACATTTGCATCGGAGCTTACTGCGGTATAATTGGAAAGGACTGTGTTTGCATCTGTTAAGGTCAATGTATACTGACCGTTGCTGTATGCAAGTTTATGGGTATTTGCCGCTGCCTTTGTTTCAGTTTCTGTGGCAAAGGACGGGTTCTTAAATACTTTCTGTACCTCTGCTTCGATTGCCGCATAATGCGAGGTGAAGTAGCTGTAGATTGGATTGGTACTCTTAATGCAGTCCTTGCAGACGCCCGTACCTGCCGGCTGAACATAGTTAAAGGACGGTCCTCTTTCTCCTACGACGCATTCCCACACGAGAACTTGCGTTGCCCAGATTTTTCCGAACATGTCATAATAGTTTTTGTCGTTCTGATAGTCCTTGTCATACTTTCCATTGTATCCGTATCCGAGAACCAGGGACATCAGATAAGAAAGCTGACTTTCCGAAAGCAGCGTGTTCTGCGCTGCGACTTCGGAAACGTAGCTGGCAGACTTTACTTTGTATGCGTTGGCATTGGGAACGAGAGTCCCGGGTGCCAAGCAGTATCCAATTTGTCCGCTGTAGCTTCCGTTATTGGTAACGACAAAGCTGTACAGATTCCCTTCGGAGGCTGCAATGTGCCAGCCGTTGGTCAGTGTTACGCCGGCAACGCCGGCTCCGCTGGAAATGAGGTTCGGCAGTTTTACGATAGTATCTCCCGCCGAATCCAAAAGAAATGAATAGCCATCATCGGCATATTCCGCGAATGCTTTCTCCGGAAGAATGAGTCCGGATGTTATTACTGCAAGCGCCAGCAGCAGCGCCGCAATCTTTTTGCAAGAATTTCTCATTGCTTTTTCTTCCTTTCCTCCAAAACCCTTTATATATCATATTATATTGTTTTGGGCTTATAAAATCATTGATAATTATTGCGTTTCTCTATATAAAAAATCGGCTCGAAAGCCGATTCATTGTTGTTATTTTATTGTGCCATATTTAATTCCCATGAAAAAAGGTACATACCTTTCGATATGCACCTTTCTGTTTACTTGTACTTTTTCTTTTTGTCTTCGGGAAGCACTGCCGCGTTTCCGCCAACGCCTTTTGTCTCTCCGCAGGTTTTGCATTTGTAGCCAGTGAGTTTCTTTTCGTCCCAGGCGGGTTTATCAACGATCCATTTTTCCTCATATACGGCATCGTGGTGAATGTAGCGAGTAATGACATCTTTTATTGTATAAGACCCCTCGCCATCGTGAATATTAGGGTTCTGAATGTGGTTAATTACTTCATCTACTGTGTCAAAGTACTTCCCACAGACCTTACATACAGCCTTCGTTTCATACACCGGCTCGTCCCATGCTTCTTCTACACATCTGTTTTCATAGTGCCCCTCTTCGTCATGATGAATGGTTTCGTAAACTTCTTCCCATTCGTGGGTATGTACCGGCGGCGGTGTCGGTGTATCTCCACCGATGGGATTCGTATATTTATCTTTGTATTCGTATCCGCAGACGGTGCAGGTATGGAGCGTGTAGCCTTTTGCGGTCTTGGTCGGCGCCACGACTGTATCCTTGTAGCTATGTCCCTTTGCCTTAATGGGCTTTGTGTAGCTGTCACCGCAGCTGCAGGTATAAGTCTTTACGCCTTCCTTGGTGCAGGTTGCTTCTTTGGTAACCTTGGAAGTGTATTTGTGCTCGTGCTTTGGTTTCGGATCTTCTGAAGGCTTTGGATCCTCTTTAGGCTCCGGGTCCTCCTTCGGCGGATTATCCGGGGTGTCCGGGGCTTCCGGCTCATCAGGATTTTCCGGATTAACAGGAGTGACCGGATTATCGGGGTTGTCGGGGTTCTCTGGATTTTCTGGATTTTCCGGATTGTCCGGCTGCTCCGGCTTCTTCAGCTCCTCCAAGTACTCTGTAAGCTCTTTTGGTGCTTCACCTTCCCAGTTGCCGTCCGCATCCCGGGTAAGCAGGATAACAAAATCTCTGTCGCCTACCTTTACATGAACTTCCGCAGTTGTTTCCGAAACGTGAGCTTCGCTTGTTTCGTACTTCGGTGCATTATCCCCGGTAATGATGCCTGCGAGAATCTCTCCACTTACCTTTACTGCCGCTTCCTGCTGCTCGGCAGGATCCGGCGGATCTTTCTTTCCGCAGCTTACGGCTGCAAGAAGCAAGGCAAGTATTAAGAAAAATGCCATGCTCTTTTTAAAAATGTCTTTCATCTCTTCATCCCTTTTTCTACTGCGAAAGCACTCCACTTAGTATATTATACCGTAAAACAAAACTGAACCGGAAAAGTTTTTTCTGCATCAGCCATAAACAGCGTTAACATATACATCAAATCGCGGAAGCGCCAAAGACAAATATCCATGCTCGGACCCATCAAGAATCCCTTTTTTTATCAGCCGGTCCCGCTGAACCGCAAAGGAATTTGAAGCACCGCAGATTGAACGAATCAATTCACCGGTTTTGGTTTTTCCTTGTCGGGCAATGACCGAAATAATCTCCCGCTCTTTTGCGGAGCAACCATTCCATATGCTTTCATAGCAATAATCCGCCATACGTTCATCAAAAACAGGCAGCGCATCCTCTATACCGCATTCCCTGTCCCACATGATATACCCCAAAACCTGAAAGGCGTAAGAATATCCTTTTGTTTCCGACGCCATTCTTAAGGCTTGCGCATCATCAATCTGAAATGTTTGCTGATACTGATTTTTCATCCCGATTTTATTCAGAGGCTCCAATGTTATTCTTTCGGCACGAAGTAAAAAAGAACATCTCTTGTCTGTCTGAAGCGAATACACATTTTCATACAGGCCGGTCATAATCAAAAAAACCGGATAATTCTTCGATATCAAATCCTGAAATGCATTGGCAAATGCAATCAGATTATCGCTCTTGGTAATATCGTCGATTGTCAACAAAATACGTTTTCCTTTTTCGCTCACAAGCCGAACCATCTTTTCTATTGCAATCTGAAGATCCGAAATGGGCGGATTCTGTTTTATGTCCAATCCAATCCCGAATTTTGAAAGATTAAGCGATGCTTCAAAAAATATTTCCGCAGCTTTTGCTCTTCGTACAAACCCGCCGCCATCATTTCCAGAAGATTCCGTCCGGAATTGAGTGATATTACCGCCCAATCTTCGTCTTCCCGAAATTTATTCGCAATAGTTGCCATAAGGACAGTTTTTCCACTTCCCCGAACACCGGTAATCAGGTAGGTATAATTAGAAGGTGATTCGCTTTGAATAGAATCCGTAATTCGCGAATACACCTCCGCGCGTTCCACAAATCTATCCGGCTCCTTGCCGAATGACAGGCAAAATGGATTGTTCTGCATATAAATCCTCCTGTTTGTTATAATTTGTTATAATTCTTATTTTTTGTTATATTTTGTTATACTTTGTTATATTTTGTTATAACTTTACCATCATAAAATTTATCTTGTCAGGAACATTTCCGCGCAAGCAAAAAGCGGCCCGTATGGGTCGCTTTTTACCTGGCTCTATTCCCTATCCCCAATAGAATCCTGCCCCGAAGTTATTTCTGACTACACTTTTTGTTTTTTACATTATAGCGCCGGGCAATAGTCCATGTCAATATCATTTTTAAAAAACATAAAACGCGCGTAATCGTTTGTATTTCAACCGTTTTTGCAGGTTTTTATTTTTTCTTAAAAAAATTATTTTTATTTCTCTTCTTCGATCTTAAACTTCAAAAGGGGACTGTTGTCCGGGAAAATTCCGAAAAGCTGCCGGGGAAACAGCTTTTTTTATAACAGCTTTTCCGCTCTTTGTTTCAGCAATGCAAGGAATCTTTCCTTCTGACACACGTCAATATATGATTTCTTACATATTTCTTCAGCCTTCGGAATCTTGCGAAGACAAGCTTCCATCATTTTCTGCGCAGCATTCTGCGCTATTCCGCAGCTTTCTGCGAAACGGAGAAAATCACTTTTCTGGAGATTTGCTCTTTTCCCGCAAAGCGTCAATGCCATCTCTTCCTTATCTTCCGGAAGAATAAGGTTTACCGGAAGTAAATCGTAAGCGTTAGATAAAACAAATTGTCTGGTGCCGGGTAATACCTCGATCAGCGAGAAATTTTTAAGATGCATATCCGAATTTCCCGTCAAAAAGGATACGACCAATCTTAAATAAAACTCGGACATATCCAATCCCTGCCGGGAAGAATGCTCCTTTATTACCCGCGCACACCTCTCATAGGAACTTTTATATTTATCTTCGGTAAGACGCCCGCTCAATTGACAAAAATCCTCCATAGCAAGCATCCGGCAGTTTTTTCCTTCAAACAACCGATCTACTCGCTTTGTAATATAAGCATATCCGCTTTCCGTAAGCAGAAGCCCGTGAGGAACTGTTTTAACGCCCATAGCCTCTGCGATATCCATTACCATATCTTCCGCCTCCGGAAGGTGCGCATACTCCAAGGATTGCGGCTTTAGAATATATCCTTGCGGGTAGTCGACAATCGTAAGACGCGGAGACGCCTCGGATGTCAGATGAAGCGACAGCTTCTTTTGAACCCCGGTGACAGTTACGCCCTTGCCAACGGCTCTATTTGCAAGCTCTTTCAGCATATCTTCCGAAATGTCGACAACCGGCAGCTTTGAAGTCCCGAAAAATTTACTTGTACAAAGCATCATTCTTCCTCCGCAATAATGCTGACATCACCGATACAATCCCTGCAGGCGGCAAGAAGCAATCCAAATCTGTCACTTTCGTCTATTTTCCAGTTGCGGATTACAACATCAAGAAGCCAGCCTTCGGGAATAAGCCCGTCAAAAAAAGAAAACAAAACCTTCGACTGATATGCATCTCTTTGCAGCGGAAGCGTAAGGCTTACTGCAGGATTTTTATTTTCAACATAATCTGTGTCGTAGAGAAAGCAATACCCACTCTCCGTTTCCGACAGCAGGCCGGCGCGGCGTCCCTGAACATACACCGATGCTTTTCTATATTCCGCCATCCTGAGCCTTCCTTCCCGGAACCGCTTCCATTCCGAACATTGCCAGTGCCTGGTTTACTTTATCCATGCGGACAGTCTCCTTCCCCTGCTCCAAATCGCGGACAAATCTTAAACCAAGCCCGGAACGCATTGCAAATTCTTCCTGCGTAAGACCAGCTTTTTTTCTTTCTTCTTTTATGTATTTCCCAATGGTACTCATGCTCCACATTTTACACCCAATCGGGTATAATATCAAGAAAAAATCCGCATTTTATACCTTTACGGGTATATATGCGGAGATTCTATTTTGCATTATACCCGAAAAGGTATAATCTAACGCGTTCCTGCGAGGCTTTTATACCTCTTCCTCAATCTTAAACTTCAAAAGCGTGCTGTCGTCCGGGAAAATACCGAAAAGCTGCCGGGAAAGGCAGGCAATGGCCGCGTTCAGCTTCCGACTGTAGGTGGCGTGCGGAAAAGTAGAAATCTTCTCGAAAAACACAGGCTTTTCGTTCTCGTACTCCGGCGAAATATACCGGTCGTATAAAAGCTCTCCGGCCTGCTGCAGTTCATCGTTGCTGGACTCCATAAATATATTGATAATGTTTGCCACAATTTCGATAATCGAAGATGAAAGCACCAGATTTTCGCTTTTCGCGGCAAAACGCTGCAGCTGGTCTGGCACTCCCTTGATATCTGCGTACAAAGAAATAAAATCTTTAATGTCATCTTCATCCCGGGCAGTCAGCTTCAGCGGCTGAGAAAAGTCCGAACTACTCTGCATTCTTTCGCCGATGCTTTCCTTCAGCTCTGCTCGCACCCGGTAGGTAAAAGCGTAAAAGCGATAATTGTTCAGAATCGCCTTGGTGGTTTCGAAATATGCGCCGCCGGGAGAATTCAGTTCGTCTCCGGCCTTGGCCATGTCCAGCAGCACGTCGCAGGAGGGCAGCGGACCGCCTTCGCCATTGATGCATACCCGCTTATTGTTTTTGTCCAGGCTCCACAGCTTGCCGTCCTTGGTAATTACATACATTATCTCCGACGCGTTAAACGGCGAAGTAATTCTCTTTTGTCCCATAGTTCTCCCTTTTCTATGCTTCCTCCTTGGGCTTTTCTCTCCAGTAAGCGGAGCCATTGATGGTTCGGTTCAAAAACCGGGCTTCGTAAAGTTCCCGCCGGATCAGCTCCATATCGGTAAAAGCCATGTGGCTCAATAAAATTTCGTTCACTTCTTTTTCGGTATATGTACGGTCATAGTCAAAATAGTCCGCAAAACGGGCCAGTATAATCTGCTTGACCGGTCTTTTGCTCGGCAGAGCGGTTAGAAGGCCCTCCTCGTTAAAGTAGTGGGAGGCTTTCTTTTCGTATTCTTCCTGGGTAGGCATCGTTTTTCCTCCTTTTTTCCTTTCGCAGACCGCATCCGCCTTTGCGGTTACACTCTGGCGTGAATGTTGTTTTTCGTGTAGTTCAGATTGATAATATCCGTACATTTTTCCGGGGTTATAAAGTCCCGCAAAACTACGTTGATGCTCTCCAGCTTGTCGGAATCCTTCAGGTTCCGGATGTACTCGGAGATGATGGGATTGTGCTTGCGCTCCAGGCTCCAGGGGCCGAAAACCATCATGCCATCGGTCAGCTGCCCCTGCAGTACAAAGATGCCGTCTTCCTGCGCCGCCTGACGCTGGGCCAGCTTGTCGAAGTAAACCGGATAGGCGTCCTCGATCAGGCTTTGGCTGCCCGCCTTGTGATATTTTCCGATGTAGTAAGAATCCAGACACATGCCGCTCTGGGTGCATTCATCGTCGTTGCGCAGGAACAGATACTCGGAATTGTCTGCGCTGCGGTCACCCCAGAAAATGATGCACTTGCCCCGGGCGTCGCCCATCGTAAGGCCGCGGATAAACTGCAGGTCGGAAAGCGCGGTATCGTTCTTTACCAGCAGGTCCTCTGCGCCCAGCTCGGAAAGCAGCAGATCGTAAACCGCCTGCTGACTGCCGCCCTTAAAGTGCTGGAAATCCAACAGCAGGGTTTCCGTGGGATGCTCGGATATAAAGTCTTTTATGTCAGCCAGCGCGTCCGCGAAGGGTCCGCCGTTCAGCACGGAATGAAAGATTACCAGCTCGCCGTTCTTGTTGTTTACACGGATGTCAAAGTAGCGGCAGCCGGAAACAAGCTGCTCCCCGATGGTGTAGGTCTGAGTCTCGCCGGGCCAGAGAATGCCCTCGGTTCCCGCATCGTGACTGCCGGGAATGGCGACTTTATTCAGCGGCGTTTCGTCCGCAATCATGCTCATCCAGGAAGAGAGCGCTTTGTCCGCACCGTAAAATTTGGCATTATTCGTCTCGGAAATATACAGCACGGCAAATGCCGCCACCAAAACAGCGAACATAATCACCAGAATTGTCCGAAGTATCTTAAAAAAACCTTTCATTATTGTCCGTTCTCCTCTGTAAGATAAGCAGAAAGAACCTGTTTCAGTTCCCGGAAGGCCTTTTCGCCCTCCGAAGACATCCGCTCGGAGCTGACTCGGCTGTACCGTCCGTCCGCATCCAGATAGCGGCAGGCGTACAGCTTGCCGTCCAGCACCTCGTAGTTTTTCAGGTCCTGCCAGTTCTGCACCTTGTATTTATCCAGCACCGCCATGCACTCCTCCAAAACGGAAGCGGGAACAGGGTAAGTGCTGCAGTTTTCTTCGGCATCCTCCGATGCCGCATAGTATTCTTTTAAAATCAGTGACCCGTCCGGGCAGCGGTACAAAACCAGCTCCGTGTGCCATGCGGACCCAACCACGGCCTGAGGTGCTTCGTAGTAGTCCAGCAGCACCTGATTTTTCTCTCCCGTGCCTTCAAAATCGCTGTCGATCATGGCCTCGATCCGGTTCCACAGCTCCGTGGCCTCGGGGGTCAGCTCCTGGGTACTGCGGATGCCCCAGCTGCTGTAAGGCTCAAAGGTAAAGCTCAGATGGGAAGTTGCCGCATCCAGAGCAAATACCTCCGATTGGGGCAGATCGGACATGGACTGCCAGTCATAAGTTTTTAAAAGCGTCCGAATGCTTTGCATCAGCGCCGGATCCGCCGGCTTTTTCTCGGTCTGGGTGGGATGGGCGTGACTTTCCGCAGATTCCCTGTTGATCATCCAACTGCCGTCCTCCATGCAGAGCCTGGTGCTTGCAAAAGAACCCAGACTGTCACCGGAAAAACCGTATTCCACGGCCACGAGAAAGCCTTCGCTGCGGGGGTCCGTGCCTGCCGCGCAGTTATAAATATAGTCCGAAATCTCCGCAAACTGCGCCGTGGAAACATCCAGCGAATAGCTGCTCTTCGGCTCTTTGGACCAACCGAGTGCAATGCTCCGGGAATTTCCGTCCTGCACCTTGACCAGGGGCTTTCTTTCCTTTTTGTATACGCAGCCGTCTATTTTGCGCAGCAGTCCATTCCACTGGGACTTGGTAATCTCATAGATTTCGCCGTCGGAGCCGCCGGTCTGACCGGGAAGCTGCTCCAGATGCGCAAAATACTTGCCGTTCTCTTTGTACACGCGGTACGACCAGATCTTGTCGCTGCTCATGCCGGAAGACATCACCAGCACCCTTTCGATTTGATCTTTCGTCGGATTTTTCCCAATGGTATATTTTCTTGCCAGCATACCGCGCACCCCCAATGCTGCCGCCAAAACCGCGGCCAGAAGAATTAGAATGACTGTTTTCTTCTTCATCTCCGTTCCCCGTTTCTTAAATTATATCCTATCCCCTGATTTCACCTTTCTTACCATCATCAGTTCGGCGACAAAGCTGCCATCCCTCTGACGCACCGCATCGGGAATTTCTCCGCAGTAGACAAAGCCTTTCTTTTCGTACAGATGCCGGGCCCGGGGATTGTTGCTCAGCACGCCCAGTTCCATCTGCGTACAGTCGGTCTCGGCCGCAAAGGCAATCATTTCATCGAACAAAATATGGCCGATGCCCAGATTCCAGAATTCCTTCCGAATACTGATGCCGATGCTTGCCCGGTGATTGGTTTTAACCCCTCTGCTGCGACTCACCTCGGACAGCCCTGCGATTTTGCCGTCAATTTCCACCAGAAACAGGGCGGAATCCGGGCTTTCGTTAAAGTTCCGCACCCAGGCTTCTTCGCTTTTTATCGTGCGGCTCTTTACCGTCTCCGGAGCTGCCAGAATAAAATCGCTTTCGACGCTGCAGTTGTACAGATAGTCCAGCAGCGCCCGGGCGTCCTTGATTTTCGGCGCCCGAAGGGTAAGCTGCAATCCGTCATCCAATGTAAAATGTTTGGTTTTGATTTTCATAATATTCTCCCGGATGCTCCTTCGCATCCTTGATTCTCGTTACGAGATTCTGTAATGACCCAGGATTTCGTATTTTTCCAGCACGTCTTCCTCGTAATTCACCTGGTACGGATTTGCGTGGTGAATCAGATACGGTACGCCGTTTTCGTTCCGCCGATCCGACACAATTCCGATGTGACCCTTAAATACCACGATGTCTCCGCCCTGCCATTCCTCGATCTCGGAAATATCCGTAGTCAGGCAGATGGCGGTGTTTTCGAAATAGACCTTCAAGTTCCGCACCCGGCGAAAATCGATCTTTTTGTCCGGCTTTTCGATGTTATACAGCTTTTTGTTGGCCCGAATATGTGCATCCACCAGCTCCATCAGATCGTAGCCCGCGTCCTTCAGACCGAAGGCCACCACGTCGGTACACACTCCGTAGCCGTCATCCGGGTAGCCGGAGGCGTAATACTGGCTCTTGTACTTGGGCTTGGTGGCAATGTATTTCCGCACGTTCTGCAGAAGGTCCGTCTGATCGTCGATGCCGTCGCCGTCCTTGTCCACTGCGCTTTTGTAGGTTTCGATACCGAAATCTTTGCCGGAATACTTCCGGTGGGGCAGAAGACGAAAAGCGTCCAGGGCAAACCAGCAAAGACTCAGCAGAAGGACAAGAAAAACAATTCGTCTAATCTTTTTCGTGGTCATGGTTTTCTCCGATTTTCTGCTGTGAATGATTTTACCAATAGTTTAACCCATTCCGGCCAATAAATGCAACGGCAGGAATATCCCATCGGATATTCCTGCCATTTTTCCGCAGCTGCGCAATCTGTTTTTTACAGAAGGCCGTATGCTGCAGCCTTTAATCTGTGCTGATAGTAACGCTCCTGCGCCGGCATAATAGGCATTACCTGCTGCATAAAGACGATGGAAAGTTCCTCTTCCGGGTCTGCGGCCATCCAGGTGCCGGCAGCGCCGGACCAGCCGAATTCGCCCACGGAGCTGTTGGTATGCGCCGCCTTCGGATCGAGCAATGTACGCACGCCGTAGCCGTAGCCGTAGCCCTGCAGATTCGGGTTGGTAAACTCCTTCAACTGCGTTTCGTTCAGCAGATTTCGGCGCATCAGGTCGATGGTCTTGCGTCCCACAATTTTAACACCATTCAGGGTACCGCCGCAGGCCAGCATGCTGGTAAATTTCTGATAATCGCCCAGCGTACTGAGCAGTCCGGTCTGCGCACTGGTATAAATCTGGTTGGGCTGGTGGCAGATATTGATTGGCCCGTCAATAGTGATTTCTTTCTTAATTTTGTTTCCTTCTTTGTCTGTACTGACAGCGTCCATCAGGCGGTCTTCCCAGTCATTCTTAAAGAAATATCCGGTATCCTTCATATCCAGGGGGTCGAAAATATTCTCCTGCATAAACTCGCCCAGGGTCTGTCCGCTGGTAGCTTCCACCACTGCCGCCATAATGTCCAGGCCGTAACCGTACTGCCAATGAGTGCCCGGCTCGAAGGTCATGGGAACCTGGGCCAGTGCCCGCATTTCGGTCAGATGATCGTATTTTCCGCAGAACTTCTGTCCGCCAAGTTCGTCGTGAATCCTTTTCATTTCAATGGTTGTAGGGCTGTCATCCCGGGAAAGGAAGCCCACCGCCATGTTGAACAGATGCTTCATCAGAATGGGCTGCTTGCAGTCTTCCACATCCCATGTTCCGTCATCTTTTTTTACGCGAACCTTCATGTTCTTATATTCGGGAAGGTATTCGGAAACCGGGTCATCCATTAAAAAGACCCCTCTTTCGTACGCAATCATGCCGCAGAGTGCGGAAACCGGCTTGGTCATGGAATAAATGCGGTACATAGTATCCTTATTGACCGGCTTGGTTTTTTCGAAATCGACATATCCGAAATAGTCCTCGTAAATTACCTCGCCTCTGTGTGCGATGGAAACAGAAGCTCCGATCGGATCCATGGTAACGTATTTCTGCATCAGTCGTTCAATATCCTTAAAGCTCGACATAACATCCTCCTTGTTTCAGACAATAATTTATAACATTATAATAATATCATAAAACATTTTGTGGTAAAATGAAAAATAATTATCTCCGAAAGAAGGAAGCCAAATGTCCAAAAAGCGTTTCGACAAAGCCATGTTCGGCGTTATATTTGCTCTGGCCTGGCCCACCATGCTGGAGCAGCTGATGCAGACTGCGGTGCAGTATATCGACACCGCCATGGCCGGCTCTCTGGGCAGGGAAGCCACTGCCGCCGTAGGCGCTACAGGCACCGTAGGCTGGCTGGTTATGGGCGTCATCAACGCCGTTGGCATCGGTTTTCTGGCATATATTTCCCAGGCCTTCGGCGCAGGCGACGAAACAAGGGCCCGCAGAGCTTCGGCCCAGGCCGTATCCGTCACGATTCTGCTGGGCGTTATTTTTACCGCCCTTGCCGTACTTTTAAGCCCCTATGTGCCGGTCTGGATGAACGTGGACCCGGCCATCCGCGAGAAGGCTGGCCGCTATTTTCTGATCGTTTATTCCCCCATGCTGTTCCGGGCGGCCAGCATCGTATTCGGTACGGTTCTGCGCTCCGTGGGTGACACCAAAACCCCCATGCGGGTAGGCATTGCGGTGAACATTGTAAATATCGTCGGCAATTTTCTGCTGATTTATCCCAGCCGCAGCATTACCGTTTTCTCGAAAAGTATTCCCATCTGGGGTGCGGACTGGGGCGTAGAGGGTGCAGCCGTTGCCAGCGCCTTCTCCTTTGTAGTGGGCGGCATTATAATAACCGGAGCACTTTGGAAGCATCCAAAAATTTCCCCCAAAGGCATGCCCCTGCGGCCCGACAAAAGTATTCTGAAGCCCTGCGTCCGCATCGCAGTACCCAATATGTTCCAGCGCTTCGGCACCTCTCTGGGCTTCGTGGTCTTTGCATCCATGATCAACGCCCTGGGCGGCGTGGCAACCGCGGCGCACACCATTGCCAACACCGTGGAATCCGCCTTCTACATTCCCGGCTGGGGTATGCAGGCAGCGGCAGCCACCCTCTCCGGCAACTCCTACGGCGCTGGAAACAAAGAGCGGCTGGAGAAACTGGGCAGCACCATTCTGCCTTTGGAAATCGGCCTGATGATTATCTCCGGCGGTCTGCTGTTTTTGCTGGCAGAACCCTTCATGCACATCTTCTCCGTTGACCCCCAGGCCATCACCCTGGGCGCCACCGTTCTTCGCATGGTAGCGGTGTCGGAGCCCTTCTACGGGGTCCCCATCGTGGTG
>JAZUKP010000025.1:0-6481 GCA_045643345.1 Anaerovoracaceae bacterium
CAGCGGCCTTCTTTGCTGCCTCCTCTTCGGCGGCCTTCTTTGCTGCCTCCTCCTCGGCGGACTTCTTTTCGGCTTCTTCAGCTGCCTTCTGCAGTCTTTCGTATTCTGCGATAGCCGCATCCAGAACATCCTTCTCGGTAACCAGTTCCTTCTGTTCGTCTGTCAGCGCATCGTAGGCTTCCTTTGCCTTGTCGATCGCTTCCTTGCTGTCCAGGGTTACGTCGCCGATGGCATCGATCAGATTGTCTACTGCTTCCGCAGTTCTCTTGTTCTTTTCCGCTTCATCCGCTTCATTCCACAGTCTTTCGTATTCTGCGATGGCAGCATCCAAAACGTCCTTCTTGGTGACCAGCGCCTTCTGTTCGTCCGTCAGCGCATCGTAGGCTTCCTGGGCCTTGTCGATCGCATCCTTGCTGTCCAGCGTTACGTCGCCGATGGCATCGATCAGTTCATCTACTGCTTCCGCAGCTTTCTTATCCTTCTCGGCCTTGAGCTGTTCCCATGTGGTTACGTCGGTCATATCGTACAGTCTGGTCTTGGATGCCAGGAATCTGTCGTAGGCAACCAGTGCGTAAGCAGCCTGATCTGTTGCCATACCGTTGACCTCACCGCCAACGTATCCGCCGCCGCTGGTAAGTACGTGGGCAAAGCCTCTGCCTTCTTCGATGTAGTAATCCAGCAGTCCGTCGATGGCAGATCTGCCGTTCTTAACGAAAGCCTCGTCTTTGTCGGCATCAATACCCCAAGCGGAAAGAGCTGTTACTACCTGAGCAATGCTTTCGGAGTTTGCGCTGCCCCAAGAGGAGAAGCTTCCGTCTTCCTTCTGCATGGCAGAAAGTCTTGCAAAGGCACGATTTGCAGCTGCCGCAACTTTTTCGTCATCCTTGTAAGCAACCAATGCCTGCAGTGCCATAGCGGTGATGTCCGGATCCGCTGCGGTGCCGGACAGAGCCCAGCCGCCTTCTGCCAGTTCTTTCTCTAAAATAAAGTCTACGCACTGCTTGCGGAGGGCATCCTCACTGAGATTCGTGCTGTGCAAAGAGGCGTTTAAACCTGCACGCTGTGCCTGAAGAGCACCATCCCCGAGTTCGTATCCAACGGTATCCCATGCAATAAGTGCAAAGATCGGTCCGTTGATTCCCTGCTTCTTGATCCAGTTGAAGCCGTTCTTGCTGTATGCATCCACCAGGTCGATTCCGTTCACGTCGGTGGAATCCTTGCCGATGGCAGAGAGTGCAATGATGACTCTGGCGTTTTCGGTGGACTTATTCTTGTGGAGAGCACCGGAAAGATTTACGCTGTCCGCAGTCTCCTTTACGGTCTTGGCCACTCTTTCGTAGTATCCTGCGAAATAGGGGTCATCCGCCTTGTAGTATTCGCCTCTGGCAAGTGCCAGGACGGTCCATTCGCCCGCACCGGTTCCGAAGGCCGGTTCCGTTACGGTCTTGGCAAGCTGATCCAGAGTTGCTTCCAGAATCGGCTTGTACTGTCTTTCGGTTTTTGTCTGTTCGCAAACGGTACAGGTATATACCTTGCAGATTCCGTCTGTTTTTCCTTCATCCCAGGTATGGGCTTCCTTTGCGTCCACTTCATTCTCGTGTCCGCAGGTGGCCGCATGCCAGTGGTAGTTTTCATCCTTGGACCACTCTTCGGAAAAGCTGTGTCCGGTGGCCGGAATTTCTTCCATTCCGGAGAGAACCTTGAAACATTCGGAGCATCTGGTTCCTGCAGTGTGACCCGCTTCTGTGCAGGTCGGAGCAAGGGCGTTTACGTCCTCTGCAAACTTGGCGCAGGCACCCTTCGTCGTGGCTTCGTACTTGTATTCTCCGCAAATCTGGCAGGTATATCTCTTTTCGCCTGCTTTGGCTGCGGTATGTGCCTTGGTTACGATGCAGTCGCCCCAGACATGTTCGCATTCGGTCTTTTCCGTTACGGTAAACTCCAGATCCGGGAATACGTCTCTGACGTGGCTGGTGGATACCGCGCTGAAGTTTGCGCCGACACCTGCATCGGTCAGGACTCTGTGTCCGCCCAGGGGATCATTTACGCCCATAATATTGAAATGAACGTTTCCGCCGGTAAAGCTGTAGGTACCTGCATCCCCGAAGGTAATGATGTATTTGTTGCTGCTGCGGAAATCGTACTGTCCGCCTTCCGCGGTTACGGTAACGCCTTCCGGTACGTTGTAAGTAATTGCATGAGGCGGTTTTCCGCCGAAGCCCGGGTTATAGATTCCGGAGAACTTGGCTGCAGGCTGATAGATTCCGTTGAATACCAGAGAAATCTGGTCTCCGGCCTTGATTTCTGCGCCTTCTCTGCTGTTGTTTGTTAAGGTATAGTCAATTTTTGCCGCACGTACTACCTGATAGGCTGTCTTGCCATCGGCAGTAAATTTCAGGATATTGTTTCCGGAAACAAGCTTGTCTGCAGTAAAGACGCCGTCTTTTGCAGAAAGGCTTGTCCAGCTTGCTCCCTTATCGGTGGAAAGTTCCACAGTCGGAGTCTTTCCGTCCAACGCCGCGGTAAAAGACAGCTTTGCGGTATCTTCCAGGGTATATACTGTGTCATATTCGGTATCCCAGAGATTGTCGCTGCCCACAGCCTTCATCTCCAGCGTTCCGGTCTTTCCGCCCACGCTGATGATCACAAGGCTGGTTCTGTTGGGGTCGGTTGCGCCGTAAAGGCCGCCGAAAGTTGTGCCGGATCCGCCGATCTGCAGTGCGTCATAGCTTACTTCTACTACTGCCAGACCTTCGGATACGCCCTTAACGTCCATCCAGTTATCCTTGGCGTTGCCTGTGCAGCGGTTTGCTGCAGGAATCAGCTGAATGTGTTCTGCACCGGATACCACGTTGTAATGGAAGTCCGGTTCAATCATGATATTTGCGGTTACGGAGTTGACAATCTGCCATGCGGCTCTGTAAGCGCGGATGCGGTAGCTGTCGCCCTTCGCAAGCTTTAAGTGATTCTGTCCGTTGATGTTGAGCAGCGTGCTGCTTTCCGCATAGTTCTGCCCTGCACCGTTGATAACATTCTGTGTGTTCTTCGGATTTTCGTTATCTTCAAATGTGATGACTACCGGAGAAGTCTTTTCGGTGGCACCCATATATCCGGCGCGGGTTATTTTGCCTTCCATGCTGACACGGTAGGAAAGGTTATTGCTTTCCGCCACGCGGAATACATGGTTTACCATGCCGTCTTCTGCGGCTTCCTCGGAGCTCTGCGGAATTTCTTCCACGTTGAAGTTCTTGATCTGATTGAACATCTGAACCTTGGCGCCCTTGGGAGCAAGAATGCTGTAGCTTACCAGGTTTGCCAGAGTAAACGTCTTGTTCTGCGCTGCAGACAGTGTATTCGCAAAAGTATTATTGATGGCCACTGCTACGCCGTAGCTGTCCGCCAGGCTTCCGTGCAGCGTTACGGTCCAGTTGTATAAAAGGGCATTGCCGTTGGCCCAGAGCAAAGTCGGAGTAACCACGCGGCTGCTGCTGTCCAGATACTGCGCACCGTTCACTACCGGATCCATATTGCCCGGCAGTACTTCGATGGTGTAGTCACCGATAGCTGCCACTGCTTTGTTCGTGGTATAAAAATTGGTACGAACCAGAGTCAGGCTCTGGGATTCTTCTGCGCTTACGGTAAAGTCCATACCGCCCAGATCGTCTTTTCCGTCCTTGGCACGGTAGCTGTAGCTGCCTTCCGGTACGCTTAATACATATTCGTGGTATTTTCCGACGGTACCGTTATCCTTTACCAGAGCCTCGTCCAATTTCCTGGATGCGCCTGTGCCTTCAAAGAACTCCGCATTTACCGTGGTCGGTGCGATTTTTACCGTTACATCTTTCGCATCTTCCGGAATCTGCGGTTCTTCCTCTGCAGAACCTCCGCCGATTGCGGAATTCTTTCCCGTTAAATCTTTGTAAGCCTTGTTCACTTCATCCTGGCTTGCCGTCAGGTTTTCCATGACAGTCTTTGCGTCCGCCTTCTTGGAAGCGTTATCGGAAGCTGCAAAAGCTGCATAGAGTTCCGCCTTCTGGGCTGCCGTAAAGAAAGACTCTGCACCCCAGGAGTTTCCTCCGAGCATACCCAGGTCCGCGCCGTAGCCGCAAAGTGTGAACTGCCATCTGACCACGAAAGTATTGCCCAGCTTTGAGGGATACTTTGCCAGGTTTTCGCTGTTCGCAAATTCCCAGGCAGCGACGCTGGTATCAATCATAAAGTCGTTGACGGAAACCATCCAGCCGGATTCGAAGTTGTAGTCGAATTCACCCAGATAATCGTCGTCGTTTCCATCGTTCTTGTCGTTGGAAACACCGCCCTTTTCCGTAATGATGGCCGGAATGTTCAGCACGCCGGTATCAATTCCTTTTACTGCGGAAAGGTAGGCCGCGTCTTCCCAGGTACCGGTCATGGAGTATTCAATCCCGTGATCCACCATGAAGGCCCAGGTTGCAACGCCTGCGGTTAAAGTGTCTTTGGTGTACGGGGTTTCCGCCTTCACCAAAGAGTTGATTTCATCTAAGCTGTAGGCTTTCGGTTCAAAATACAGTCCCTGTCCCAGAGTTAATCCCTCCATAGATACCACTACGGTAAACGGATCCTCTTCGGAACCTGCAAAGACCGGAAGTGCTGATTGCGGAATCATGCCCAAAAGCATGAAAAGGCAAATAAAAATGCTTAGACTTTTTTTGAAAAGACTGGTTCTTTTCTTCTTAGCTTGAAACATTTTTCCCTCCTCAATTTTGCTCACTTATCAAACAACCAGGGCAAATAAAAAAACTCTAAAATGCCGCAAGTGCAAGCATCTTAGAGCCTCCGGTTTTCCGGTCAGCCTTTTTTGATCAGCCTTTGGTTATAATTGAACGGATTTTTTAATTTCTTCCACACGAACGGGTTTGAAGTGGTTGATCACAACCCGGAACTCACCGTAATCAATACTGCGCATCAGTTCCAGCACCTTCATTTCCTGTTCGGAAACTGCTACTGTAATATTTTCTTCCATTTTCCTTTTGTTTAATCAGCCAGGCCTGGCATGAGAGAAAGGAGCATGACACGTACTGCCTATTCTTTCGTCGGATAAAAAAGCACGGCAAATGCCGTGCGGTTCGAAAGAATTGAAAAAGGTGCGGATATTCCACACCTTAAGCTTTGATCTTAAAGCCTCCGGTGACGGCAGAAGCCTGTAACCAGCCCGAATTTTCTGACTTAACCTCTGCGGTATCACAGTGACCTACTCGCGGGGCATCTCACCCCATTCCTTCTTTGCCTTGCGGCAGCGGCTGACTACTTCTTGTTTAGTTCACCGCAAGTGTATCACAGGGGCTTTACGGCAGTCAAGAAATAAAAATGACGAAAAAACAAAACGGTTTTTACATTTTTAACAAAAATGCATCGAAATACAGTTTTCTTCCAAGGAATACAGTATAAATATTCACGCAATAAGTATATATGCAAATAAAAAGCCCTTAGAACGATTGCGGCGTTTACATTCCGCACATCTTCCGGAACTCTTCTTCGCTGAGAATAGCAATACCCAGCTCCTGCGCCTTGGTCAGCTTGGAGCCTGCCGCTTCTCCCGCCAGCACGTAGCTGGTCTTCTTTGATACGCTGCCGGCAGTCTTGCCGCCGAAGCTTTCGATGATGACGGAAGCTTCATCCCGGGTCATGGTGGGAAGAGTTCCCGTCAGCACGAAGGTCTTGCCCGCAAAGCGGTCATCCTTCTTTTTGGCTGCCGCTCCGGACTGCATATTGACCCCGGCCGCGGCCAGTTTTTCAATGCAGCGACGGTTCTTCTCCTGACGGAAGAAGCCAACGATTTCCGCCGCCACCACGTCACCGAAATCCGGAAGGGTTTTCAGTTCTTCTTCGGTGGCTGCCATCAGCGACTGCATATCCGGATAGTTCTGGGCCAGCACTTTGGCGCTCTGCTTTCCCACGTTGCGAATGCCAAGGCCGGTAATCAGCCGGTCGATATCGCAGTCTTTGGACTTTTCGATGGCCGCCAGAATGTTGTCCACACTCTTTTCCTTGCCCACCAGGCCTTCTTCAATCAGTTTTTCCCGGTAGTTCTTCAAAAGATACAAATCCGGAATTTCCTTTACGTAGCCTTCGGAAATCAGGGCCTCAATGGCGGAAGGACCGAAGCCTTCCATATTCATGGCGTCCTTGGAAATAAAATACGCCATGGAACGGCTGTCCTTGGCGGGACAGCTGCTGCCGGTGCAGCGCACATGGGGACCGTCCTGCTCCCGCTCCGCCGGAGCACCGCAAACCGGGCAGACCGCAGGCATTACAAAACGCCCTCCGCCCCGGTGCTCGGAAACCCGCAGCACTTCGGGAATAATATCTCCGGCCTTCTGCACGATAACCCGGTCGCCGATGCAGATGGCTTTTTCGTCAATGTAATCCTGATTGTGCAGGGTCGCCCGGGAAACCGTGGTTTCCCCCTGGCGCACGGGGGTAAGCCCTGCCAGCGGGGTCA
>JAZUKP010000026.1:0-2574 GCA_045643345.1 Anaerovoracaceae bacterium
GGACAAGGTCGGTCTTTCTTCCAAGGTTCTGTCCTATCCGGACGAGCTTTCCGGCGGACAGCAGCAGCGTATTGCCATCGCCAGAACTCTGGCCATGGACCCGGATATTATTCTTTTCGTCGCACCCACCAGGGCCCTGGACCCCAGTATGATCGGCGAAGGGCAGTCCGTAATCGGTGTGCTGGCCAAGACCGGCACCACCATGATGATCGTTACCCACGAAATGGACTTTGCCCGCAAGATTGCCAACCGTGTCTTCTTTATGGACGAGGGCGGCATCTACGAAGAAGGTACTCCGAAGCAGATTTTCGAGCATCCCCAGAAGGAAAGAACCAAGCGCTTTATTCAGCGTCTTTCTTCTCTGGAATACCGCATCGACAGTCCGGATTTCGATTTCCAGACCATAGTAGACGATCTGCAGTCCTACGCGGAGAAGCTGCTTATCGAAAACGAGCGTACTTCCAAACTGCAGATGGTCATCGAAGGCATCTGCGTCAACAACCTGCTGGAGCAGGATGAAATTCCGAGAATTCACATCAAAATCGACTATGCGGAAAAGAAGGACCTTCTTTCCGTGGATCTTCTTTACACCGGGGAGCATTTCGATTTGAGAAGCTCCGGCAACATGATTTTCCTGTCCGTGCTGGACGAGCCGACCACAAAGGTCGTCGACGAAATTCTGTCCGAGCCGGTGGGTGTCAGCGGCTATACCAACCACGTGCGCGTAGAATTCAGATGGGAGGATGAGCAGTAATGAAGAACAATCTCAGAAAATCCCTGACAATTCTGCTTTGCGCAGCCTTCGTGCTCTGCGCGGTTCCGGCGGTGTGCTTTGCGGCATCCGACGGCGTGAACGCGCCGGACCCCCACGATGAACAGATTCTCAGCGACAGCAGCAGCCTTACTCTGGTATCGCCCAATCCCAACGCAGGAACAACTTCCTCCGGCGAAGTGGATAAGCTGGTTCCCAAGAACGGTATTACCACCATCAAGGAACTGGACGGGAAAAAAATCGGTGTGCAGACCGGCGTGCTTTACGAAGACCTGATCAAGGACACCATTCAGGGCGAAGAGTGGCTTTATTACGAAATGCCCAACGATATGATTTCTGCCTTGACATCGAGAAAAATCGACGCCTTCCTGATCGAGGAAGTGGGTTACTACGCCCAGAAATACGAGCGTCCCGAGCTGACTCGTCTGGATGACGCTGCTGGCTACTGCGACTTTGCGGTAATCATCGGCGCCGACGAAAACCAGGCCAAATACTACGCCCAGCTGCAGGAATTTATTGCAGCCAAAAAGGCGGACGGATGGCTGGACGAGCTTTACGATTATTGGGTCAAGAACTGGGATCCCAACACCTGCCACATCCGTAATATTCCGGAAACCACCGGCGAGAACGGTACGGTTACCATTGCCATTGAAGGCGGATACGAACCTTTTTCCTTTGAAAGCAACGGAAAGTTCTCCGGCTACGACGTGGAATTCATGATGAACTTCTGCGCCGCTTACGGGTATCAGTGGGATTTTCATGCCATGACATTCAACTCTATTGCACCTAGCTGTATTCTTGGAAAGTTTAATTTTGGCATGAATATTGTGGTGGACGAGGAGCGTGCAGAGGAATCTGTGCTGTCCGACCCTTATTATCGCTGTGATGTGGTATTCGTACTGGAAGGTCAGTACGAATCCGAGCAAGGCTTTTTCGAAAAGATGGCCTACAGCTTCCGGAAAACTTTCATTAAGGACGAACGCTGGAGAGATTTTGTGGACGGTATCCGGGTCACAAGCATTATTACTGTATCCTCTATCGTGCTGGGCACCGTGCTGGGCTTTGCCCTCTACATGCTCTGCCGCCACGGCAACAAGGTGGCCAATGGCATAATGAATGTGTTCAACGGATTCATTCACGGGATTCCGACGGTACTGTTTCTGATGATTCTTGCGTTTGTTGTGTTTAAGGAGATGGACAGTGCAGAGTTTATTTCCATTATTGGCTTTACGCTGATTTTCGGCTGCGCAATGTACGACAATCTCTGCGTGGGCTGCAACGCCATTTCCAAAGGACAGACCGAAGCTTCCCGCGCCCTGGGCTACAGCGACAATCAGTGCTTCTTTAAAATCATTCTGCCCCAGGCAGCAAGACACTTCCTGCCCATCTACCGCAACGATGTGGTGTCTCTGATCAAGGAAACCTCCATCGTGGGCTACATCGCGGTGATGGACCTGACCAAGCGCTGCGACCTGGTAAGAAGCCGTACCTACGAGCCTTTCTTTGCGCTGATCGCCACCGCCATTTTCTACTTCGTAATGGAGTTCGTGCTGACGACCATTATCAAGAAGATCGAAAACAGCCTTGACCCCACCCACAGATCCGAAGAAAAGGTTCTGAAGGGAATCGAGACCTGGGAATAGGGCTGAAAAAGATAAACTAGGCTTATAGGACAAAATGCGTGGATAAAAACGCTGGAAACCCTTAGAATTTAAACGATTCTAAGGGTTTTATCTTGTTTGAAACAAGATACAGGTTGGACAAAATGCGTGGATAAAAAGTCTGGAAAGTATTGAAATTTC
>JAZUKP010000027.1:0-18419 GCA_045643345.1 Anaerovoracaceae bacterium
ACTTTCCAGACTTTTTATCCACGCATTTTGTCCAACCTGTATCTTGTTTCAAACAAGATAAAACCCTTAGAATCGTTTAAATTCTAAGGGTTTCCAGCGTTTTTATCCACGCATTTTGTCCTATAAGCCAATTTTGCTGAATGCTGAAAATTCATCCGCAGGATTCCGGTCTCGTTTCGTCGGTCGTGTCCCGCTTGCAGGATTTCCGCCCCGATTTCGTCGGCCAAGTCCCATCCGCAGGGTTTTTCGACCCGATTTCGCCAGCCAGGTCCCATCCGCAGGGAATATGCAAAAGGGGACCATTTGAATCTCATTTTTTCTGCTCATCCCGCCGGTTTTCTGCCCATTTGTCCCAAAATTCAAAAATGGGACCTAATTTTGCGAAAAATCCCGGGCTTTTTACCCGGAAAATCGGCTCTATATGGTCCCACTTTGCAATTTTTACATATTTGGGTGAATTTTGACCCGGGTCACAGCCGAGATATAGCACAAATTTGGTCCCAATTGCACAAATTTTGCAAAATGGGTTTCCGCAGGCAGACTTTTACTTATTTTCAATATCCATGATCAGGTCAACCCGGCGCTGATGTCTGCCGCCCTCGAACTCGGTGGTCAGCCAGGTGTCCACGATCATCTTGGCCAGGTCCAGTCCCACCACTCTGGCACCGAAGGCCAGCATGTTGCAGTTGTTGTGGGCGCGGCTCATTCTGGCGGTATAGGGTTCGGAGCAGACGCAGCAGCGGATGCCCTTTACCTTGTTAGCGGCCAGAGAAATGCCAAGACCCGTGCCGCAGATGACGATGCCCAGGTCTGCCTCGCCGTTTGCCACGGCCCGTGCAGCCTTCTCGCCGTAAACCGGATAGTCTACGCTTTCGGTGGTGTCGGTGCCGAAATTGATAATTTCGTAACCGTATTTTTCCTGAATGTACGCTGCCAGCTGATTCTTCAGCTCCACTGCAGCATGGTCATTACCCATTGCGATCTTCATGTTATTTGCTTCTCCTTGTATTCTGATATTCCTTCGACAGCCGAATCAGCTGCGAAAAATAATCCATGGTATAGTCCCGGTAAATCGGGTCCACATTGCCGCCGTGCTTTTCCAGCACCACCTTTTCCCGGGCGGGGTCCGTGGTAGGCAGCCCGTTGGCCTCTTTGTAGTCCGCAATCTTTGCGGATATTTCCATGCGCTTTACAAAGTATTCTTCCAGCACCCTGTCGATGCCGTCCAGCTCCGTGCGCAGCTCCTCTAAATTCATTCTTTACCTCCGCGAAACAGTATCAAATATGCGATGTTGATCAGGACCATGGAAAGCAGCATGGACCCCAGCACGTCCGTGGGCCAGTGCACGCCCACCAGAATGCGGGACAGGCCGATAATCACGGGCCAGAGGATGAGCAGAAGCCGCAGCACCGTCGCCGTGCCCTTCTTTTTGGGATAAAAATCCGTGGAGCGGTCCTTTTTGTAAATCGGCAGGCTCTTGCCCCGGGTGATAAAATAATAGCCCAGCAGGCTGGCAAAAACAATCCAGAACACCATGTTGTTCAGGGTGTGGCCGGAGGGGAAGGAAAATCCGTGCTCCTGACAAAGCCAGAGGGATGCGTCGGGCCGGGGCCGGCAGAACAGATGCTTTAAAAGCTCGTAGGTACCCACGCTCACCGACACGCAGCCCGCCATGGGCAGCCCGTAGGCAAAACGAGTCCGTTTGCAGAGCAGCAGCACAATGCACACCGCCGCGGGCAGGGGCCAGTGACCCACGTATTCCAGGGCGCAGCCGAAGGCGTTCAATGCGGGGCACCGCAGTCCGAAAAAGAAGCGCTGCACTCCGGCGTCGAAGGACGCCATGGCGCCGCGGAAGATCAGCACTGCCAGCACCGCAAAAAGCGCCGCGAAAACCGCGGTTCTTACCATTGCGTTTTTTCTTTGTTTTGAATTCATAAGTGGACCTGCCTTGATAAAACTCACGTATTAGTATATCATAAGAAGGATAAAAATTAACACAAAAACGCTTCGGATTGCCACCGAAAGCATTCATATAGAGGAGGCTTCTATGAACAAAAAACCGGTGCTGGTCGTGATGGCTGCGGGAATGGGCAGCCGCTACGGCGGATTAAAGCAAATCGACGGAATGGGTCCCAACGGAGAAATCATTATCGACTATTCTCTGTACGACGCCAAGCGGGCGGGCTTCGACACCGTGATCTGCATTATCAAGCACGAAATCGAAGACGACTTTAAAGCCATTATGAACCGGGGCGCGGCAAAACAGATGAACATTGTCTACGCTTATCAGGAACTCAGCGATATTCCGGAGGGCTATCAGATTCCGGAAGGCCGGGTCAAGCCCTGGGGTACCTCCCACGCCATCCGGGCCGCCAGAGATTTGGTGGACGGGCCTTTTGCGGTAATCAACGCGGACGATTACTACGGTCCCGGCGTGTATAAAACCATGTACGACTACCTCTGCACCGCAGAGGATCAGAACGGCGTCTACAACTTTGCCATGATGGGTTACAAGCTGGAGAATACCCTCACCGAAAACGGCACCGTGGCAAGAGGCGTCTGCGTGGACAAAGACGGTTATCTGCAGGAGATTGAGGAGCGCACCAAAATCGGCTGGAAGGACGGAAAAATCGCCTTTACCGAAGACGAAGGCGCCAGCTGGACGGAGGTTCCGGCGGGAACCACGGTTTCCATGAACTTCTTCGGCTTTACCCCCGGTCTGATGCAGGAGCTTTCCGCCCGCATGCCCGCCTTTATGGACGACGCCCTGGCCCACAATCCCTTAAAGGGCGAATATCTGATTCCCCGCACCGTGGGCGATCTGATTCTGGAAGGCAAAGCCACCGTTAAGATTCTGCCCTCCGAGGACAAATGGTTCGGCGTGACCTATCACGAAGACAAGGAAAAGTTCGTAAAGGCCATCCGCGAAAAAATTGCGGCAGGACTTTATCCCGCAAATCTGTGGGGATAAAAGCGAAAGAACCTGTTAAAATACAAGCCGAAAAACAAAAAAGAGATATCGGACAAAAAAGACCCCTTTCGTCGGATGCAACCGAGGAAAGGGGTTTTGTATTTCGTAAAAGAATGCTGCGCGCAAAGGCAGCCCGCAAAGGCTTACATCGCAATTTCGCCGTCCTTGCTGAACTTATTGAAGAGCAGCAGCGAAATGACGGTAAAGGCGGTCAGGATGGTGGACATGGCGCAGGCTCTGCCGTCGGAGCCCTTGGCCACCATTACGTACACCGCAATGTTCAGGGTCATGGTGCGGAAGGAATACAGCAGCACCGAAGAGCTCAGCTCCGTGATCAGGGTCACCCAGCTCATAATGGCGCCGGAGAAAATACCGTTGAGCATCATGGGGATGGTCACCTTTACCAGTGTCTTCAGCTTTCCCGCACCGAGGCTTTCCGCCGCTTCGTCGATGGACAGAGGAATCTGCCCCAGAATGGCCACGGAACTTCGGATGGTGTAAGGCACACGGCGGATGACCATGGCGATAATCAGAATCCAGGCCGTACCCACCAGCGGGAACTTGGGATTGTTGAAGCTCATGATCAGGGCAATACCGATGACCGCGCCCGGAATAATGTAGGGCACCATGGACATGGTATCGATGGTCTTGTTAATCCCGTTGGGTCTTCTTACCACCAGGTAAGCAATCAGAATGGCCAGGGCGATAATCACGACCAGGGCCGTGCCGCAGATGCGCAGGGTGTTCCAGATGGAATCGCCCATGTTGTTGAACACGTATTTATAGCTGTCCAGCGAGAAGCCCGGCCGGAAGGCGTTTCCGGATTTGCTGGTCTTGCGGAAGGACAGATACACCAGATACAGATTGGGCACGGTGGCCACGATCAGTACCAGGTAGATATACAGATAGATAAAGAATTTTCCCAGGGGCCTTGCCTTCTTGGGCTCGATGTGATGCATGGCGCTCATAGAGAAGGTGGTCTTTCGAGTGGCCCAGGACTGCACCAGGAATACCACCAGCGTAATCAGAATGGCAATGACCGATACCGCAGAGGCAAAGTTTTTGTTTACGCCCACTTCGCCCACGAATTCGTTGTAGATTACCAGCGGGAAGGTCATGTAGCCCTGGCCGATCATCATGGAAGTACCGAAATCCGCCAGAGAACGCATGAATACCATCAGGGCCGCCGCCAGAATGGTGGGCATGCACAGGGGCAGCACCACCGTGGCAAAGCGCTTAAAGCCGGTTCGTCCCATATTGGCGGATGCTTCCAGAAGCGAGCTGTCGATGTTCTTCATGGCGCCGGAAACGTAGAGGAAGACCAGCGGGAACATCTTGGTGGTCAGCACGATCACGATGCCCTTAAACCCGTAAATACTGCCTACCGCGATGCCCAGAGATTTTAAGAAGGTAGTAACCACGCCGGAGTTTCCGAAGAGCAGAATCCAGGAGTATGCGCCGATAAAAGGCGCAGACATGGAACTGAGGATAATCATGGTCTGGATAAATTTCTTGCCGCGGATCTGGTACATATTGTACAGATAGGCCAGCGGGATACCCACCAGCAGCGAAAAGAAGGTGGTAGACACCGCCACTTTAAAGCTGCGTACCAGCGTGTTGCGGTAATAGGGCGTGGTAAAGAACTTCTGGAAATTGACGAAAGAAAAAGCCTTCGTTTCCGGGTCCAATACCGCCTGATACATGACCCTTACCATGGGGTAGAGCATGAACAGCAGGTACAGGCAGAGCACGATGATACTGGCCAGTACCCAAAAGTCCATTTTCTTTTTGGATTTGGTCATAACTGCCTCCTATTTTACCAGCGCTTTGCTGCCGTCTTTGGTGAACACATTGATCTTTTCGGCCTTTATGCCCAGCCGGATCTTCGTGCCGTTTTCGATAATATCGTCAATTTTGGATTCCTGAATGATCTCCACCCGCTGACCGTTTGCCAGGTCCACAAAATAGTGGGTGTTCAGTCCCAGGAAAGTGCTGTAGGCAACCGTTGCCTCCAGGCCCTCGCCTTCGCCTTCGAGAATAATCAGTTCCTCCGGACGGATGGATACGGTAACCTTTTCGCCCTCTTCGCAATCCGTCAGATTGTCCATGGCAAGGGTATATCCGCCTTCGAATTTCAAAGTGCCCTTTTCCACCGCGGCGTTCAGGATATTGGTTCTTCCGATAAAGGTGGCAACGAAAAGGTTGGCCGGCCGCTGGTACAACGCCTTGGGAGATCCCACCTGCTGGATTACGCCGTCGCTCATAACCGCGATACGGTCGGAAACCGCCATGGCTTCTTCCTGGTCGTGGGTAACATAGACGGTGGTAATTCCCAGATTGTTCTGAATCTCTTTAATGACTTCCCGCATTTCTACGCGAAGCTTGGCGTCCAGATTGGACAAAGGTTCGTCCATCAGCAGCACGTCCGGTTCGATAGCCAGCGCTCTGGCCAGGGCAACTCTCTGCTGCTGACCGCCGGAAAGCTGCTCCGGAAGACGGTCTGCGAACTGATCGATCTTCATCAGGGCCAGGAATTTATCGGTTTGTTCTTTTATTTTATCTTTCGGGAGTTTTCTGTTCTGCAGTCCGAAAGCAACGTTCTTTCTTACGGTAAGATGCGGAAAAATCGCATAGTTCTGGAACACCATACCGATGTTTCTCTTGGCAGGGTCCAGATCGTTGATCAGGCGGTCTCCAAAATAAAACTCGCCGCCTTCGATAGAGTTAAAACCGGCAATCATGCGAAGCAACGTGGTTTTGCCGCAGCCGGAGGGTCCCAGCAGGGTAAAAAATTCTCCGGGTTTGATTTCCAGAGAAAGGTCGGGGATCGCTGTAAAATCTCCGTATTTTTTCAGTGCATGTCTAATGCTGATACCGACATTCATCGTAATACTCCATTCTTTTTGAAAAGGCGTCTTTGACCCCGCTGGGGGTCAAAGACGCGAAAATGATTCGCTTGTATCAGGTCAAACGAATTATGCACCCGGATGAACCTGTGCCCAGAGGTTGGTCCATCTTTCCTTGATTTCGCTCTGGTGTGTAGCAAGAGCTTCGGTGTCGCATTCCTTGTAGTTGATCTTTGTAAGGTCAACCATCAGTTCGGAAGCGCCTTCAACCTTATCGGTTTCGGTGGTTACCGGACGGGCACCGGACTGTGCGTAAACGCTCTGTCCTTCGGGGCTTTCCAGGAAGTCCATGAACAGCTTTGCGTTGTCCAGGTTCTTTGCGCCCTTAATGATGGCGGAACCGAATCCAACGGAGGTAACGCCCTCTTCCCAATAGACTGCTCTGCAACCCGGGAAGCAAAGATCTTCGTTCATGATTACCAGCGGTTCGTAGGTAAGTCCTACCACGTATTCGCCCTTAGCGGTGTTCTTGAGAGGAGCGGAAGAGGAGTCGAGGAGCACGCAGTTTGCTGCGAACTTTTCGAGATAATCCCATGCTGCCTGGTTGTCCCAGCCGCCGAAGTCGGTGAGTACGCACTGCATCCAGTTCCATGCGGAAGAGGAGGATGCCGGGTTGGCAATGGCGATCTTTCCCTTGAGCTTTTCGTCCAGGAGAGAGTCCCATCCGGTGATCTTAACGCCGGCTTCTGCTTCCAGAGCTTCGTTAACGATCATGCAGGGAATCTGCGCATCGTGGAATGTGAGCTTTCCGCTCTTGTTCTGATAGTCGGACATCATCTTGCTGTCGTTGGCGCAAACGTAGTCTTCCAGATACTGGCCGTAGTTGGCAATATCTGCATACTGGAGTCCACCGAACATAACGTCCGCCTGGGGGTTTGCTGCTTCTGCTTCGATCTTGGCCTTGCATTCACCGGCAGATCCGTAGGTGTACTGAATCTTGACATCCGGATAGAGTGCGTTGAAGGCTGCGATGGTTGCGTCCAGCTGCGCATCGGCTACTGTGGTATACATGATCAGCTCGCCGGATGCGTCTTTCTTGCCGCAGGCTGCGAAGCAAAATACCATAACAGCTGCGAGAAGAATTGCTAATGCTTTTTTCATAGTTCCTCCTTAATAAAATAAACAAAACTTATGAATCGTATTTATAGAATCGGTCGAAACCGAATCTATCTTTATTATTTTGCCCGGGGCGTTTGCCTTTTCCGAAAATTACTGCGCCGCAAGGAATTTCCGGACTTCCTCGTTGATGGGAATGCCGCTGCGGCCGCCGATTTTGGTACATTTCAGCGCCGCGGCAGCGGATGCAAAACGAATGGCTGTCCGAAGATCCATGCCGTCCAGATAAGCACAGAGAAAAGCCCCGTGGAACACGTCGCCGGCGCCGGTGGTATCGACAGCTTTTACCGGAAAGGCCGGGAAGTTCTCTACACGGCCGTCGATCACCGCTTTGCAGCCCCGGTCGCCCAGGGTACACATGACGATTTTCGGTCCCCAGCCTGCCATCTCCAGCAAGGCCGCATCGTAATCCGCCAGGCCGGTCACCCGCAGGGGGTACTTGGCGTTCATAATCAGAATGTCTGTCATTTTGGCCAGCGCCACGTTCTTTGCGTTATCTTCCCGCATGGAGCAGCCGTCCAGCGAAACGATTACCCCGTTTTCTTTTGCGATCCGGGCCGCCGCCAGAGCGTTGGCGTTGTTGGTACCGTCCAGATGCAGCAGGCGGGCGCTTTGAATCACCGCCCGGTTTTCTTCCGTCCACTCCAGATCCGGCAGATTATCCCGCTGAGGAAACTTGGTGCGTGACCCGTTTGCCGGATTGATCATCACGAAGGACTGCAGGCCGGAAATGTCCGGAAGCACGTTCAGATGCGCGCAGTCCACCCCGTCCATTTCCAACAGATCCACGATTTCTCGGGAAACGCTGTCGGGGCCGATGGGTCCCACCAGCGCGGTCTTTTTTCCCAGCCGGGATGCGCAGACCAGCGCCGTAGCCACTGCACCGCCGCCCTGCACCTGGATCTGGGTAATGTGGGTGGACCCGTCTTCTTTGGGATAGTCCTCCACCAGACAGAGCCGGTCTATGCAGTTGTGTCCTACGCCTACGATGTCGTACATTACTTTGCGGAAAGCGCTCTGGCGTGATTCTTGATGTTTTCGGAAGTGATGCCGTATTCCTCCAGCAGCTCGGCGGAAAGTCCGGACTGACCGAAGCGATCCATCACCGCAATGTGGTCGAACTTAATGCCGCCCACGCCTACCAGACCGTAGCAGATGGCTTCGCCCAGACCGCCCATGCAGTTGGCTTCTTCGCAGACCAGCAGCCGGCCGCCGCATTTTTCGGCGGAAGCCTTGATGGTTTCCATATCCAGGGGCTTAATGGTGTGAATGTTCACCAGCTCTGCGGAAATGCCTTCCGCCGCCAGTTCTTCCACGGCAGAAACCGCCAGCGCCGTCATGACGCCGGTAGCCACGATGCATACGTCCGTGCCTTTCTTCAGAATCTGCGCCTTGCCGATTTCGATCTTGTCGTCCGGAGAGGTTACGATGGGCATGGGTTCCCGGCTGGTACGCATGTAGCAGGGACCCTGATGTTCGTACATCAGCTTTGCCATCAGCTTCGCCTGGTTAAAGTCGCAGGGCGAAAGCACTGTCATATTGGGAAGAGAACGCATGGCGGCAATGTCTTCGATGCACTGATGGGTGCCGCCGTCGCCCGCGGGGGTAATACCGCTGTGGCTTCCCACGATTTTTACGTTAATATTGGAATAGCAAACCGAATTGCGGATGATTTCGAAGGCTCTGCCTGCGGAGAAAACCGCAAAGGAGTTGGCGAAGGGAACGTAACCCACTCTGGCCAGGCCTGCTGCCATGCCGATCAGGTTCTGCTCCGCAATACCGGTTTCGATATATCTTTCGGGATATGCCTGACGGAAGGCCAGAGAGCCGGTGGCGTGACCCAGATCCGCATCCAGTACGATCAGATCTTCGTGGTCTTTTGCCAGTTCGATCAGGCCTTCGTTATAGCCGTAGCGCGTCGCTTTCTTTTCTGCCATCAGAGCTCACCTCCCAATTCTGCCAATGCAATTTCCAGATCTTTGCCCTTGGGCGCACTGCCGTGCCAGTCCAGGCTGTTTTCCATGTAGGAAACGCCTTTGCCCTTCACGGTATTCGCCACGATGCAGTGGGGCTTGCCCGGGGTCTTGCGGTCCAATGCCGCCAGAATCTGGTCGAAATCGTGACCGTCAATTACGTCCACCGCAAAGCCGAAGGCTTCGAACTTGGCCCGCAGATCGCCGTGGTCCATGATTTCTTCCGTGGTACCGTCCAGCTGCAGGCGGTTCTTATCCACGATTACGGTAAGGTTGTCCAGCTGATAATGAGCCGCCGCCATAAAGGCTTCCCAGCAAAGGCCCTCGTCGATTTCGCCGTCGCCGGTCATCACGAACACTTCGTTGGGCATCTTCTTTAACTTGAAGCCCAGCGCCATGCCGGTGGCCACAGACACACCCTGACCCAAAGAGCCGGTGGAGCAGTCGATGCCGGGGCATTTATTGCTTTCCGGATGCCCCTGGAACGGATGATGCAGCCGGCGCAGATACTGCAGCTCTTCCTTGGGAACGTAGCCCTTATCCGCCAGAATCGCGTAAAGCGGCGGATTGGCGTGACCCTTGGAAAGCACGAAACGGTCTCTGCGTTCATCGTGGGGATCTTCGTACAGGTGCATTTTCGAATAATAGAGTGCCACCAGAATGTCCGTGGCGGAAAGAGACCCGCCCGGATGTCCGGAGGTGGCCTTGGCGATCATCTGAATGGTTTCCAGACGAATTTGTCTTGCCTTTTCCTGAAGCTCTGTTTTTTCCATTTTCTACCCTTTCAAATATATATAATTTGTTGGTTTTCGTAATTCGCCGGCAGAAAGCCGGTCGATGCCGCCTCTATTCGTCTGCTTTTCCGATGCAGCCGAACATGGTCATCTTTTCGATGCAGACCCGCTTCTGGGCCTCCAGACCGTCGGCAAGCATGGTTCTCTGGGTGTAGCCCTTGGATTCCAGGTCACGGCCGTCTTCGAAATACTTCTTCACAGCCTCGCAGTTTGCCACCTGGCATTCGGTGTTTACGTTCACCTTGGAAACGCCCAGAGAAATGGCCTTTTTTACCTGCTCTTCCGGAATGCCGGAGCCCCCGTGAAGCACCAGCGGAAGGTCTCCGATCTGCGCCTTGATGGCCGCCAGAACATCGAAGTTCAGGCCGGCCCAGTTGGCGGGGTACTTGCCGTGAATGTTGCCGATGCCCGCTGCCAGAAAATCGATGCCCAGGTCTGCAATCAGCTTGCACTGCTTGGGGTCTGCGCATTCGCCCATAGCGATGCGGCCGTCTTCTTCTCCGCCGATGGCACCCACTTCCGCTTCCACGGAAATGCCCCTGGCGTGGGCCAGCTCCACCACCGTTCTGGTTTTTTCCAGATTCTCTTCGATGCTGTAGCCGGAACCGTCGAACATTACGGAGCTGAATCCGTTTTCAATGGCGTCCAGCGCTTCCTCGTACTTACCGTGGTCCACGTGCAGCGCCACGGGCACGGTAATGTGCAGAAAATCCATAAAGCCCTTCACGGTATCGGAAATCGTCTTATATCCGCCCATGTATTTGGCGGTGCCGCCGGAAACACCCAGAATAATGGGAGAGTTGGTTTCCTGTGCGGCAAGAAGAAAAGCACGGATGCTTTCCATATTGTTTAAGTTAAAATGACCCACTGCATAGTGACCCTTGACTGCTTTCTGCAGCATTTCTTTTGCAGGTACGAGCGGCATTGAATGATTCCTCCTGAAGTTGCCTTTTCTTTTTTGTCCCGGGCAAAATGCGCCGGGATTCACACATGAATATTTTCTTTCCTTATTATACAACTTTCGTTTTTTCGGGAAAAGAGCACATTTCACAAAAGAATGAAAGGCACCGAAGACTGGATCTACCAGGACGACAAACTGCTGATTAAAGTAATTCGCTCTCATCAGGCTCTGAGCGTGCAGGTGCATCCGGACGACGCCTACGCGGCGGCCCACGAAAACGGCAGCCTGGAAAATTATCTGGTAAAATACCCCGTGGCCCGGGGAGACGTAATCGACATTCCCGCAGGAACGATTCACGCCATCGGCGGCGGCTGCACCATTCTGGAGGTACAGCAGAATTCCGGCCTGACCTACCGGCTCTACGATTACAAGCGGCTGGATGCGGAGGGCAAGCCCAGAGAACTGCATCTTTCCAAAGCCCTGGACGTGGCAAAGCTGACGCCTGCGGAAAACCTGACCGGACTGCCCTTCCAAAACGAATTTTTTGCGGTGGAAATGGACGGCAACACCATAAGAGTGTATGCGAAATAAATGTTTACAATATCTTATCAAAAAAATCGGTCTGTTGATTTCTTTCTCACACCGAAGCTTATCTGTTCTTTGTAATTGTAAATGTCAAGGAATACTGCGGCTCGACATCCTGATCCGGCCAAAATGTCCCCTGTTCTATTGAAAAACCAGAAAAACCGCTGTAAAAAACCTCACAATCCGCTGCAATACCGCCCTCATCATAGTGATAGCTATCAAAAACACTGTTCCCTGCAAGATTTATTAAGCTTTTTCTGTTTTCGGAAAATACAGAATAGGTTTTTTCCGTACACGCAAATGAATTTACAATCATTTGCATCTGCTTTCTTAAATCCCTTGGCTGCATACTTGTTGAAACATAACACACGCGGATTTCATATAAGCCCTTCTCGTCCACTTTGTATTCCAAGTCCGGAAGCGCATCCTCGCATATATCTATCACAATTACACCGCCTGGAAATTCATCATCCTTGGATTTATTAATCCACTGGCCGTTTTCGTTCAGCTTCTGCTGATATGCATCATAGTAATAAGTAATGCTTCTATTGTAGTTTTCTGCAAATTCCGCAATGGAGATCTCGCCCCTGTTCTTTGGCATTTGACCCAATGCAAAGCTTCCGACGAAAATACCTGTAATGAATACACTTGTACATACGACACCAACAATACTTTTGAAAACAGAAACTTCCTTCTGCACCAACTCTGTTTCTTTTTCCCACGCTAATGGGTCGTCGTTGGTTTCATCACTACATTGCAGATAGCTCTTCCACAGTCTTACCAATGAATAAACGGGGATCCTTAATCCCATCCCATATACCAGCACTTTTTCGGTTCTGGAAAGAGCGTCTGCGTACGAAAGCTTTCTTCCGTATTCGTCATACACATACAGGCCCGTAATCCACTTTCCGGGGGTCGTGCCAAAGTGCTTGAGAAGTAATGGTTCTGCAAAGAATACTGCACAAAGCAGGAGTAAATCCCGTAAGATATTAATCGCAATACTGCCGTGAAAGATATTCACATTGCATGCTGTAAGCAGCAATCCCGCAAGCGCTGCATATATGGATAAATCTATGCGCCGTGCAATATATCTCCTGATCGGAGACTTGACTCTTGGAATCGTATCTTCCTTTTTGACCGCAATCGGAAATTGATTATAGGAATTGATATACTTTTGCGCATCTAAATTATGGAACTGCGCATTGTCTTCGCGCATCTGCATACAAACATGCCTGGACAAATCGATGTCGATCTTTTTTTCTTCAAGTATTCCGAGTTGATGATCAAGTACTTCTGAAAGATCTCCATTGCCCTGCTGCAGGCTCTTAATGTCTTCCAATGAAATATCAAGCGATCTAAGAAGCTTGATTTTCAGTAATCCTTCTTTATCTTCCTCTGAATAATCTCTGTAACCGTTTTCGGACCTGTGGGGGCAAAGCATTCCCTCTTTTTCATAAAACCTTATATTCGCACGCGGAATTCCGGTTAATTCTTCTATTTCTTTAATTTTCATCCGGAACACCTCCTTCTAAACAGCAACTATACGGTATAAAGTTCGTTCACAGTCAATAAATTTTTGGAAATGATTATGCCCGAAGCATCCGGTTTATACCCCGGGTCGATGGCAATCTTGTCCGGAGCATCCTTATCGGCCGGAATGTCCGGCCCGTTCCGCCTCCGGCGCAATGCCGCCGGCGGTATTTTTTATTCACACAAAAAGCCCGCAAAACCGAAGCTGCGAACGGTAATTTCCCGTCCATGAAACTCCTTCTTTTCACCGACGGCCGTGCCTGCCAAAACGGACTTGGACGCCTCAATCAGCTGCGGAATGATTTCCTTGCTTACCGGAAAACTGCCGTGGGAAGGATAGACCAGGTCGAATTCCTCACGGTAATCCTTCCAGAGTCGGGACAGACTCTGCACATACAGGGTAAAGCTGCGATGCTCGCCGAACATATAGATATTGCCGTCCTGGATGGGGTCGCCGCCGTAAAGCACCCGGGCGTTTACATCCAGCACTGCAATGCTTCCGGGGGTATGACCCGGCAGCTCGATGATCTTTAAGGGTCTGCCGCCCAGATCCAGCACATCGCCCTCGACCACCGGAACGATTTTTCCTTCTCTTCCGGGATGCTTAAAGTAGTTTTCGCTTTCCTTCGGATGCATGTAAAATTCTTCAAAAGCTCCGTTGCCGGAAACATGGTCGCCGTCGGCGTGGGTGTTCAAAAGCTTTACCGGCAGTGTGGTAAGTCCTTCCGCCACTGCTTTGGCGTCAGGGGTGTTCATGCCGCTGTCGATCAGCAGAGCACTTTCCGTACCTTCCAACAGGAAAAAGCGCACGCCCCCGTCTTCGATGCGGGTGGTTTTTTCGTCGATTTTAATGATTTCCGCCATTGCCTGCTCCTTTCCGCGGGGATGCTCCCCGCAAAGCGCTTCTATTCTCTCTCCGCCGGAGATGCTCTCCGAAAAACTCTTTATTCCACGCCCCGCAGCTGGGCGCAGGGCACGTATTTCTGCACAATTTTCAGATACGCTTCCATGGTGGCCTTGTCCCAGGCACTGCAGCCCTCGGTTAAAATATCGCCGGAATCCGTAAAGCACTGCAGGTAATAAGCCGGGGCACCTTCGGCCAGCCGGCCCAGTTCCTCCATATCTTCCGGGCGGTGATACTCCCGCACCACCGTGGTCCGGAACTCGTAGGGCACCCCGCTGTTTTTGATGAGCTCCATGGATTCCAGGGTCTTTTTATACAGCTCCTCCGCTGCTTTGCCGGACATTCCTGCGGTTTTCGCCCAGGAAGTCGGACCGTTCTTTAAGTCCATGGCAACGTAGTCTACCAAGCCTTCATCGTATATCGCCTTTAGACGATCCGGATAGGTTCCGTTGGTGTCCAGCTTTACCGCCAGCTCCAACGCCCGCAGCTTGCGAATGTAGTCCGCCAGGTTCTCCTGCATCAGCGGTTCGCCGCCGGTAATGCAGACGCCCTGCAGCCGGCCCACCCGGCCCGCCAGAAAGTCCAGCACCTCCTGGGGGTCGTATTCCAGCTCCGACGCATCCTTTACCAGCACGCTGTTATGACAAAACGGGCAGCGCAGATCGCAACCCGGCGTAAACAGCGTGGCCGCAATGCGTCCCGGAAAGTCCAGCAGCGTTAATTTTTGTATGCCTGTAATTCTCATTTTTCCCTGAATATATTGCAGGGCCTGCTGTGCGCAGACCCTTTCTATGCATACCGCCCCAAGGCGGCTTCTTACTCGATTTTCATGGCCCGCATGGAGTTGAGAATGGCCAGAAGGCACACGCCCACATCCGCAAATTCCGCCAGCCACATACTGGACAGACCGAAGGCCGCCAGAATCAGTACCGCAAACTTCACGCCCAAAGAAAAGGCGATGTTTTCTTTTACGATGCGCATGGTCTTGCGGGCAATCCGCACTGCCACCGCAATGTCGGTGGGCTTGTCGTTCATCAGAACGATGTCCGCCGCCTCTACCGCTGCCGCGCTTCCCATGCCGCCCATGGCAATCCCTACGTCCGCCGTCGTCAGCACCGGCGCATCGTTAATGCCGTCGCCCACAAAGGCCAGCTTCCGGCCCTCCGCGGTCTGCGACAGATACTCTTTGGTCAGCCGCACCTTATCCTCGGGCAGAAGCTCCGCATGATAATCGTCCAGATCGTTCAGATGCGATACCACGCCTGCGGCAATCAGCTCTTTGTCGCCGGTGAGCATAATCATTTTCTGAATACCCAGCGCTTTCAGCTCCTTTAACGCCTGGGCGGAATCGGGCTTGATGCGGTCGGAAATGACAATATGCCCCGCATATTCCCCGTCGATGGCGATATGCACCACGGTACCTAGCGGGTTACGTTTGCTGCACAGTTCGCACTCGCCGTGGTCGATGCCCAGGGTGTGCATGTACTGGCTGTTGCCGCAGGACACCGCAATGCCGGACACCTCCGCGGAAATGCCCTGACCCGCCGTCTCCTTCACGTTCTTTACCAGCGATTTATCGATATGCTTTCCGTACTCGTCCGCCAGAGAGCGGGCGATGGGATGGTTGGAAAAGCTCTCCGCATGGGCCGCCAGCTCCAGCAGCCGGTCTGCGTACGCGTGCTGCGGATGAATGGCCACCACGGAAAACACGCCCTTGGTCAGCGTTCCGGTCTTGTCGAAAACCAGCGTGTCCGCCTTGGACAGCGCCTCCAGATAGTTGCCGCCCTTGATCAGAATGCCCCGCTTGGACGCACCGCCGATGCCTCCGAAAAAGCCCAGGGGAATGGAAATGACCAGGGCACAGGGGCAGGACACCACCAGCATAATCACCGCCTTGCCGATCCATTCGGACCAGTTCCCGGTAATCAGCGAAGGCACCACCGCGATCAGCGCTGCAATGCCGCACACTGCCGGCGTATAGTAACGGGCAAACTTGGTAATGAAATTCTCCGTCTTTGCCCGGTTGATTGCCGCATTTTCCACCAGATCCAGTATTCTGGACGCCGTGGAATCCGCTGCTGCGTGGGTTACCCGCACCGTCAGCATACCGTCCAGGTTAATGCTGCCGGAAAGGATCTCGCTGCCGGGGCCCGCCTCCGCAGGCATGGATTCGCCGGTCAGCGCCGCAGTATCCAGACGGGAGCTTCCCGCCTCCACGATTCCGTCCAGGGGCACCCGTTCGCCGGGCAGAATCAGAATGGTATCTCCCACTTTCACTTCTTCCGGAGAAACCCTCTTCGTTCCCTGACCCGCCGGAATATTGGCGTAATCCGGCCGGATATCCACCAGGTCCGTAATGGCCCGGCGGCTGTTGTCCACCGCCCGGCTCTGCAGATATTCGCCGATGCGGTAAAGGGCCATAACCATCACCGCCTCGGAGTATTCCCCGATGCAGATGGCTGCCGCAGAGGCAATGGTCATCAAAAAGTTTTCGTCGAAAATTTCGCCGTAGCGGATGTTCACCGCCGCCTGCTTAATCACCTTCCAGCCGAAAATCAGGTACAGAACCACCCAAAAGACCACTTCCACCGTGACCCCGCCGAAAAGCACCGTCTCGAATAAGCCTTTGATTGCTTCCATTTATTCTCTTACGATCTCCCATTCCGGCTCCAGCTTCTTTGCCAGCGCCACCGCTTCGTCCACGACCGCTTCGAATTTATCGTCGTCTGCGTCGATCATCAGTTTGCCCGTGGCAAAGCTGACAATGGCAGAATTCACGCCCTTGATTTTGTTGATGTTTTTTTCCAGTTTTGCTGCGCAGTTGGCGCAATCTATTCCGTTTACTTTAAAGATTTTCTGCATCTTTATCCTCCGTTCACAATTCTGTTTTATTATATCATAAGGAAATGCAGAAATTCCACTCAAAAGCGTGCCGCAGCCCGGGCAGAACCGCACGAAAAAGAGAGAATTCCGCCCTGCGCTCCCGCCGGTCCGGTCCTGCGAAGCGCAGAGAATTCTCCCAAGCGTTGACTTTTTGCAGTATAGAATATAAACTGAATTGTTATGAGTATTGCAGAAGTATTTTTGATCGGCGTGGCCCTCTCCATGGACGCCTTTGCGGTGGCCGTGTGCAAGGGGCTGTCCATGCGAAAAGTAAATTATACCCACGCGGCGGTAATTGCTCTGTATTTCGGCGGATTTCAGGCCCTGATGCCCTTCCTGGGCTGGCTGGGCGGTTCCTTTGCCCGAAGCTACATCGAAAAATTCGACCACTGGATCGCCTTCGGTCTGCTGCTGTTTATCGGCGGCAACATGATCCGGGAGGCCCTGTCCGGCGATGAGGAAGAAGCTGCGGAGGAATTCCGGCTGGACCACAAAGAGCTGCTGCTCATGGCCATCGCCACCAGCATCGACGCGCTGGCCGTAGGCATCGCCATGGCCATGGACGACGTAAACATCGGCCAGGCCGTGGGGGTCATCGGCTGCACCACCTTTGTCCTCTCCTTTGCGGGGGTGGCCATCGGAAACAAAATCGGAGAAAAATTCCAGAGCAAAGCGGAAATTGCCGGCGGAACCGTACTGGTTCTGATCGGGGTCAAAATCCTGCTGGAACATCTGGGGGTATTATAGATTTCAAAGGCCCAAGCGGCCTTGAAAGGGGAAAACATGAAGAAAAAAACAATCTGGACCATCGTGCTGATCCTCAGCATCGCCTGTCTGGCCTTCAGCGGTTTCTTTATTATCAAGGACCGGGTGATTGCCGCAAGAAGCCAGCGGGAGGCAGAAGAACTGGCCCGGCAGATGGAAGAGGAACGTCTGGCCCGGGAAGCGGAAGAAGCCGCCAAAGCCGCCGACGAGGAAGCCCGCCGGGCAGCCTATAAGTCGCCCATCGACTTCGAGTCGCTCTGGCAGATCAACCCGGACATTGTGGGCTGGATCAAGGTGGACGGCACCAATATCGACTACCCGCTGCTGTACCACGAAACCGACAACAGCTTTTATCTGAAGCACAACTACCAGGGAAAATCCGACTCGCAGGGCTCCATCTACTTCGAAAACTACAACGCCCGGGAACTGACGGACTTCAACACCATCATCTACGGCCACAGCCTTCTGAACGGCAATATGTTCCGCAGCCTGCACAACTTTAAGGAAAAGGACTTCTTTAACGCCCACGACAGCGTGATTATTTATCTGCCCAAAGAAGAACGCCATTACACCGTCTTTGAATGCGAAACTGTCAGCGACCAGCACATTCTGAGCCTTTTGAACAATTATAACGAAGAAAGCCGCCAGGAATACCTGAAGAGCATCTTCGGCAACAGCCGCTCCGACACCCTGATCCGGGACGGTGTGGAAGTGACTACCAAAGACAAAATGATTACCATGTCCACCTGCAAGACTGATAAGACCAAGCGTCTGGTGGTGCATGCGGTACTGACCGAGGTAATCGACATGGCCCCGCTGCCGGAATAGAGGGACGAAATCGTAATCCGTTTTCGACACAACAAAACCTCCGCAAGGATATCCCTGCGGAGGTATTTTTGTGCTTTGCGATTTCTTAAACTAATTCAAGAAATACTGCTTCTGCTACGTCGCCCTGGCGCGGACCAAGCTTTAAAATTCTTGTATATCCGCCGTTGCGATCTGCATACTTGGGAGCGATCTCTGTAAAGAGCTTGGAAACAACGTCCTCGTCCTTGATGTATGCAAGAGCCTGTCTTCTTGCGTGAAGATC
>JAZUKP010000028.1:0-4739 GCA_045643345.1 Anaerovoracaceae bacterium
AAGTAATAATATGCGAAAAAAAGCGTATCGTTGCGGTTATTATTTCGTCGGATTTTATATCTTGTTTAATTTTTTGCCAATGGGAGGTAAACATGGGCTATAAAAAAGGACAAAAAGCGACTCGGGAAGAGCTCATCGAGATGTATAACTTAAACGAAGACGAACAGTACTCCCTGCTGGAAGAACTGCTCGCTATCGAAGAAGATCTTGCGGCTCAGTCCAAGTAGGAGGTAAGGAAATGGCAGATACAAAAGAATACAGAGATCAATTATTCCGCGATGTCTGGGAAGGAAAAATTCCTGACAGAGTTCCGATTACTCAGTGTGTAAACCTGGTTTATGCAATCGGCCATTCCGGAATGCATCCGGTAAGAGATCAGTACAGCCTGGCTAAGATGAGAGTAGCCATCGACAAGGTCTGCGAAGATCTGGATACTGACGTTTTCGTAGTCGGTACTTCCGCAAACAACGTTGCCCGCAGAATTACAGGCAGCAAGGGATGGGTCATGGGAAGCGAAGGCTTCATGCAGCACCCGAACGTAGAACCGATGAGAGAGGATGAATATCCGAAGGTTATCAACGACTATGCAGCCTTCCAGGCAGAAATCAATCTTCGCGGAAATGCTCATCTGGAAAATGCAACACCGGAAGAAAGAGAACTGATTAATCAGAGAGTTGCTGTATCCAACAAGAGATACAACACCGAATGGAACGCAATTAAGAAGGACATGGTAGAGAAGTACCAGTTCTCCACATTCCAGCATCAGATCGGAATGTCCGGATGCCCCTTCGACAGCATCCCCAACGGATTAAGATCCTTTACCGGCGTTCTGAAGGACATCAGAAGACGCCCGGACGAAGTTCTTGCTGCATTAAGAGTTATCACCGATAACAACAAGAAGATCATCGACAGATTCCCGGCACAGGATGAAGGCGGAAGAATCTTCATGCCGCTGCACATGGCAACATTCATGAAGCAGTCCGACTTTGAAAAGTTCTGGTGGCCGTACCTGACAGAAATTCTCCAGAAGATCGACTCCACAGGAAGAAGATATTGGCTCTACTGCGAAGATTGCTGGGATAGATATATGGACTTCCTTCAGGAAACTCCGGCAAAGGGCAAGATCGCATTCGAAAAGACCAACCCGAAGCTTGCGAAGGAAAAGCTGGGAAGCAACCACGTTCTCTCCGGTATGTTCAATATCGAGAACTACAGAGTCTGCACACCGGAAGAAGCTGCAGACAAGACAAAGGAATTCCTCGATATCGTAGCCCCCGGCGGAAACTACTACTTCAAGGCTGACAAGACACCGCTGGTATACGGCGATGCCAAGATGGAAAACATGCAGGCAGTGCTGAAGACCGTTAAGGAATACGGCAAGTACTGATTCTGAAATAAAACACTGGCGCCCGGAGTTTCCGGGCGCTTTTTATTCGGGAATAACCTTTAATTTTCTTGACAAATGGCGTATAATAAAGTAAATTAATTCTTGTTTTGTGTCCGTAGCCCAGCTGGATAGAGCGTTGGACTCCGACTCCAAAGGCCGCGGGTCCGAATCCCGCCGGACACACCAAGTTCGCCCCGGTGCTCCGGGGTTTTTTTTGTCTCTTTCCCAAAAAACATCCCGGCAGGATCTGCTGCCGGGATGCATATATTACAGAATTGCTTTTCCTTCTGCAACCAGTCTGTCGTAGTTGCGGCGGGACGCTTCGTAGATGGCTCTGTGGATTCTTTTGTCGGTAACATTGGCTGCACAGAAGCCACGGTTGTCGTAGCCGAATTCTTCCATAAACTTTGCTACTGCGTCGGTGAGCTGTTCATCGGTATAATCCTGCGGAAGGTCTACAACATGACAGAATACCATCTTATCGCCGTACATCTTCTTGAGCTTCGGTTTATCGTTCAGCGGCTGTCCACCCCAGGAATCAAAGCCTTCTTCGATGAAGAGGGGTACGAAGTTTTCTACGAATCCGCAGCAGTGCAGATCGATAAGCATGCCCAGGGAGTGGGCGTGTTCCACAGCTTCTTTTGCGTAGGGAACCAGCATTTCCTTGGCGGTTTCGATGGAGAATGCTTCGCAGCGCTGGGTACCCCAGTCATCATTGAAGTTTACCATATCCGGGTTGAACCACTTCTTCATCTGGCTGTAATACTTTTTTCTGGCGTTGGTTACTTCCCGGAAAAAGTCGTGGACACCCTCTTTGTCGTCATCTTCAATCAATGCCATGGCAGCACCGGCATAATCCATAACGGCAATTAAGCGCTCAAAGAGGCAGGATCCGACTGTAATCTGAAACATCTTATCCGTAGGAATTTTTGCTTTATTCTTTTCATAGCAGCTTTCCCAGTCCCAGCTGTCCGGATCCGGAATGGTGAGTACTTCTCTCCACTTATTGATATCGGTAACCATGGGGTTGCCCGGGCGGACCATAGCGCCGCCGACTTCCGGAACGAATACCCATTCTACACCCCAGCCGTCAATGCCGCCTTCTCTGCCTCTGGCGATGTTTTCCGGGTCGCAGTCGGCTTTAATGCTGACGATTTCTCCGGTGAAAGGAATCCACATGGGCGTTTTTCCCGCGTAGAGCCGCTGAATATTTTCCTTTGAGGTAATCGGAGTGTTGAAATACTCAACTTCTCCGCGCATTCCTTTTAAGCTTTCTTTTACTTCAAGCTCGTCTTCTGTAAACTTTTCGTAACTCATAATATTCCTCGTGATACTAATAATTATAATTTTATAATATCTTAACACAAGCCGAACAGGATTTCAACAATGCACAGGATTCATCGTTTGGTTTTTTTCTCGGCAATGGTATAATAATTGCGGAAAAGAGGGATAAAAATGGAGAAAAAAATCTATATCTCATTGGTTCTCAATGTAGCAATTGTACTTTTTACTGCATTTGCAATCGGAAAGTTTTTTGTTTCCGGAGGTGACGCCAATATGCAGGTGGGCGGATGGAAATGCCTGCGATTTTTTACCAATCTGAGCAATATTCTGGTGGCAATTACTTCGCTGTTCGTAATTGCTGCGCAGATTAATAATCTGAAATCCGGAGAAGAGCTGCTGCCGAAGGGAGTATTTCTTTTTAAATTCGTTGGTACGGTTTCCGTGATGGTTACGTTTCTTACTTGCGTGTTTTTCTTAGGTCCCACCAGTGTGATTTCCGGCGCAGCCATGGGGCAGGGAATTCAACTTTCCCGTTATTTTAATTTTTTCCGGGGGAATACATTCTTTCTGCATTTCTTTACACCGGTAATTTCTCTGATATCCTTTGTGTATTATGAAAATGCAGAGGCGTTTCCCAAAAAGCAGGTCTGGTTTGGACTGCTCCCTACGCTGGTTTATTCCGTGGTGTATTTTATCGAAGTAGTGCTGATTGGCTGGCAGAACGGCGGCTGGTTCGATTTCTACAGCTTTACCTTCGGCGGCAATGTAGAAATGGCGCCGGTATCGGCTTTGATGATGTACGGCGCAACAATGCTCATTGCACTGACCGTACGCAAACTGAACAGAAAGGCGCAGCACTGATGGCGGATAATTACGACAAAATGATGGAAAAGGCCCGGCTTCTTTTCTGTGCCGAAGGAATGGAAAAGGCGGCGGCAAAGCCTTTTGTCTGCGCCGATGCAGACTATTTTTACACGGAGTTTGTGGGTGAGACCTTTCGCATCAGCCGCACAGACGGACGAGTGCAATGCCTTGGTTCATTCGGAAAAGCGGTAGATGTGGATTTTAACTGCGCTATGACTATTTACGATCTTCTGACCCATGAAAACAACGGAATGCAGCCTGCTGGCGAGTATTGCAGCATTGCTTCCGTAAACCGCTCTACGAGGGTTTACTATGGCGATATCGGTGGCGGAAACAGTGCCAGGGCAAAGTATTACAACGAAAACTGCGAACTCTTTGCCAAAGCCTGCCAACGACTGGGAACACCGGTTTCCGGCCCCGGAGATTTGGCTTTTTCCATCCCGATATTTTCTTTTATGGACGTTCAAGTGCGGCTCTGGTTTGGAGACGAAGAATTTGATCCGCAGCTGCAAATAATGGTAGACAAAAACATTCTTTCGTTTATACTATTTGAAACAGTATACTACGCCGCCGCGCACATATTTGACCGTATTGACGGAGAAATGTCTTTATGCTGCAGACAGTGCTATGCTGAAATAATCTAAAGGGGATTTTTGAACATGAGTAAAGAATTTAAAAAAGTTCTTGTGGCAAATCGCGGAGAAATTGCGATGCGCATTTACCGGGCCTGTCACGACATCGGCATCCAGACCATCGGTATTTATTCCAAAGAAGATACGTACAGCCTGTTTCGTACGGTTGCGGACGAATCGTATCTAATCGGAGAGAATCTAAGTCCGCTGGCCGTATATCTGGATATTCCGTCCATTATTGAAGAAGCAAAAAAGCGGGGCGCGGATGCGATTCATCCCGGATATGGTTTTTTAAGCGAAAACGGAGACTTTGCCCGGGCCTGCGAGGCGGCAGGCATTAAGTTTATCGGTCCGCGTTCCGAAGTGCTGGATATGATGGGCGATAAGCTGGCAGCAAAGCAGATGGCCATCGAATGCGGCGTACCGATTATTCCCGGAACTACGCAGCCCTTAAAGGACGGAGAGGAAGCGGTTGCCCTGGCGGTTAAATTCGGTTTCCCGGTTATTCTGAAGGCTGCAGCAGGGGGCGGCGGACGCGGCATGCGGCGCTGCGACAGCGAAGAAGAAGTGCG
>JAZUKP010000029.1:0-23000 GCA_045643345.1 Anaerovoracaceae bacterium
ACTTGCAAAGTGCGGATACGTTGCAGGTCAGCCCGCAACCGCAGAAGTTCCAAGCGGAATCCTGAACATCTACTCCGTATGTGGTACCGCCTTCATGATTGCAGCATTCACAATCATCACCCTCTTCTTCAAGCTGACCACAAAGAAGCTTGACGAAATCCAGAAGACTCTTGATGAAAGAGCTGCTGCAGAAACTGCAGAATAATTCTTGATATCGAACAGAGATTGGATTTAAACGTATGAATTGACACGGAACAGGGAGGCGTTTCACCTCCCTGTTTTTTTGTGAAATTTAACCGGGAATTGCGGTTTTCTATTGAACATTCTCCGGCTTTCCCATAAAATGAAGAAGATGAGTATTCTATGAAAATGCGAGGTGTATCGAAATGAAAAAGAAAAGTGCTTTCGCAAGAGCTTTGGAAACAAGCGACGGAAGAATGAATTTCTTCATGATGATTATGTTTATCGGACTGACCTTTGTGGTATCTGCCCTTTTTGCGGACCGAAGATGGTATGAAGTGGTGGTATGGATTGTTTCCTGCATGTCCCTGATCTGCGGCGGAAACTTCTGCAAAACAATCCTGGCAATCAAGATGGAAGATAACAAGACGGAAAAGAAGTAATCCGGTTTCCGCGGCATTGCCGCGATCCCCGGACGGGTATTTCAAAGAATAAAAACAAAGAAGCAGGGAGGGCGATTGTCCTCCCTGTTTGCGTGAAAAGCGGAAGGCCGGAGATGCTTCCGGACTTGAAAACAAAAGCGATTTGTGATATAACAAAGTTGCCTGGAGATGTGTTATTTATTTTCCTACACTTGCTATATGGGATTTCGGACGTCTGCCTTATCATTATGTCAGGCCTCATCTTTCTTATCAGTGGAAGACAGAAGATAAGGAGCAGAAAACCCACCTGTCCACAGACGGGAAAAGCAAAGACACCCTCTGGGTTTTATTTTTGAAAGAATGCGCAGGCGCCCTTACGGGGCTGCCGAAGGAGGATGGAATGGGTAAAGTATCGCTGAACCCCGGGGAACTGCTTTCACCGCTGCCGGTGGTGATGGTCAGCTGCGGAGACATGGAAAAAAGCAATATTATTACGATTGCCTGGACCGGGATCGTGAATTCCAAACCCCCGATGACCTACATCAGCGTGCGTCCCGGCAGGTTTTCTCACGATATCATCGAAAAGAGCGGGGAGTTTGTTATTAATCTGGTAAACGAGGACCTGGTCTTTGCCATGGATCACTGCGGCAGCGTGTCCGGGGCAAAGGAAGACAAGTTTGCCGCCATGCACCTGAACAAACTGAAGGCGGACAAGCTGAACTGCCCCATGATCGGGGAGGCTCCCATCAATCTGGAGTGCAAAGTAACGGAAGTGAAGCATCTGGGGTCTCACGATATGTTCCTGGCGGAAATCGTAGCAGTGCATGCAGACGAAACCCTGATGAAGGAAAGCGGCCGGCTGGCCGTAAACGAAGCCAATCTGATTGCGTCGGTGCACGGAGAATATTACGGGCTGAAAACCCGCCGCCTGGGGACCTACGGCTACTCGGTAATGAAGCCAAAGACCGCAAAAAAGCGTCGGGCGGAAGGAAAGTCTTACGGCGGAAAGAGCGCCCACTTTAAAAAACAGGGGTAATATATGAAGGACGCAAAAAAGTCCGCAGTCCGGAGAATTTGTATTCCCGCGGCGGAAGTGCTGCTGGGATTTTTGCGGATCTTCCGGGAAACCGCGGTAATACCGATGGTGGATGCGGCGGGAAATACCATCCTGACGGAAAAGAAATTCATCTACAGTATTTATGAAAACGCGCTGGACGGGGGCTTTTGGCTTCCGGTTCCGCTGTTTCTTGCCGCTGCGGCGGTTTCGGCGGTGCTGGGTGTGCTTTTGCTCCGGCATCCGGAGGACTCCGGGAAAGAAAAGGCGGGAAAAATCTGCTTTATTGTTTCGCAGGTGCTTTTCGTGCTGCTGTTTGTCGCAGCAGCGTATGTGCACAGAAAATATTAGGCGTATAGAAAGGGTATGAGAAAAGTATGAAAGAAAAGAAGGAAAAGACCCTGGCGGAAAAGGCTGCCTGGGGTGTTCTGAGAGCAGGCTTTGCGGTCATTACCGTTCTGATGTCCGCAGCCATCGGAAAATCTACAAGGAAACTGAAATAAGAACAGATGCCGCTTCCGGGGAATTTCTCCCCGGAGACGGTTTTTTTATGTGAATCATGTCTAAGCTTACGAAAGAAAATGTAAAAAAGGCCTGCGGCTTGCTGCTGGCGGCTTATCCGGATGCCCAGTGCGCCCTGGATTACGATACGGTATATCATCTTCTGGTGTCGGTGATGCTCAGCGCCCAGACCACGGATGTGGGGGTCAATCAGGTGACCCCGGCGCTTTTTGCCGCCGCACCGGACGCCTTTGCCATGTGCCGCTTGTCCCAGGAAGAGCTGGAAGGGTTCATTCGCCGCATCGGTCTGTATAAAAATAAGGCGAAAAACATTCTGGCCATGTCTGCGGTGCTCTGCGAAAACTACGGCGGCGAGGTGCCCGGCGATTACGACAGCCTGGTGGCGCTGCCCGGCGTGGGCCGCAAGACTGCCAACGTGGTGCTGGCGGAGGCTTTCGGTCAGCAGCGCATTGCGGTGGACACCCACGTGTTCCGGCTGGCCAACCGCATCGGCTTTACGGCGGAGAAAGACGTGCTGAAAACCGAGGAGGCGCTGATGAAGGCGCTGCCCGAAGATCTCTGGACCAAAATGCATCACGCCCTGATCTGGCACGGCCGCCGCTGCTGCAGCGCCAGGAAGCCGGACTGCGAAAATTGCTGTCTGGCAGAAATCTGCAAAAAAAACGGGCTGTAACGCCCGTTTTTGTAGTATAATAAATTGCTAAAAATATTTGAAATTTAATTATAAATTCAAAGGAGATCATCTATGAAAAAGACAGTCAGAGATATCGACGTAAAAGGCAAGAGAGTTCTTGTCCGCTGCGACTTCAACGTTCCCATGAAGAACGGCGAAATTACGGATGATACCCGTATCGTAGCTGCCGTTCCCACCATCAAGTACCTGATGGAGCAGGGCGCCAGCGTCATCCTGATGAGCCATCTGGGCCGTCCCAAGGGCAAGCCCAATCACGAATTTACCCTGGAACCGGTTGCCATGCGCCTTTCCCAGCTTTTAAACAAGCAGGTGTTCTTTGCCTCCTGCGACGCTGTGGTGGTTCCGGAAATCGTGGCTGCCACCAAGGATCTGAATCCCGGCGACGTGGTCCTTCTGGAAAATCTCCGCTTCCGTCCGGAAGAAGAGGCCAATGATTCTATTTTCGCGCAGGATCTGGCCGCTCTGGCGGATGTATATGTATCCGATGCCTTCGGTACCGTGCACAGAGCTCACGCTTCTACCGCCGGTGTGGCAAAATATCTGCCCGCCGTTTCCGGCTTCCTTATCGAAAAAGAGCTGAAGTTCCTGGGCGATGCGCTGGACAGCCCCAAGCGCCCCTTCGTGGCAATCTTAGGCGGTTCCAAGGTTTCCGACAAGATCGGCGTGAACGAAAATCTGATTGAAAAGGCCGACACCATCATTATCGGCGGCGGCATGGCATACACCTTCCTGAAGGCCAACGGCAAGGAAATCGGCGCGTCTTTATGCGAAGACGACAAGCTGGAGCTGGCAAAAGAGCTGCAGCAGAAGGCGCTGGACAAGGGCGTGATGTTCCTGCTTCCGGTGGACAGCAAGTGCGGCAGCAAGTTTGAAGAGGGCTGCCAGACCTGCGTGGCGGATTCCGACGCCATGCCCGCAGGCTGGATGGGCATGGACATCGGTCCAAACACCATCCGCCTTTACACCGAAGCTATCAAGAACGCAGGCACCGTGGTCTGGAACGGACCCATGGGCGTCTTCGAGTTCGAGGCCTTCCGTGACGGTTCCCTGGCAGTAGCCAAGGCTATGGCAGAATCCGACGCGGTTACCGTCATCGGCGGCGGCGACAGCGCGGCGGCAGTCAAGCTCTTCGGTCTGGAAGACAAGATCACCCACATCTCCACAGGCGGCGGTGCCAGCCTGGAGTTCCTGGAAGGCAAAGAGCTTCCGGGTGTAGCGGCATTGGAGGATAAATAAATGAGAACACCTTTTATTGCGGGAAACTGGAAAATGTTCAAGACCCCCAAGGAAGCCAAGGCTTTTGCCAAGGAATTCCTGAAAATCTACGACCCGGCCGATGTAAAGGTTGCCATCGCGGCACCTTTCGTGGATCTGAAAGCCCTGGTCAAGGCCTTTAAGGGCAGCGGCATCGGCGTGGCGGCCCAAAATATGCACTGGGAGGAATCCGGCGCCTACACCGGCGAAATCTCCGCGGAGATGCTCAAGGCCATCGGCGTAACTTACTGCATCATCGGTCATTCCGAGCGGCGGCAGTATTTTAAGGAGACCGACGCCACCGTCAACAAGAAACTGCAGAAGGCGCTTGCCGTGGGCATTCTGCCCATCGTGTGCGTGGGCGAGTCCTTAAAAACCCGGGAGGCGGGCACCCAGAACGCCTTTGTGGCGCGGCAGGTAAAAGCCGCCTTTAAGGGAGTCGGCCCCGAGGATGCGGCAAAGGTTACGGTAGCCTACGAACCCATCTGGGCCATCGGCACCGGCAAAACCGCCAGCCCGGAGCAGGCTCAGGATATGTGCGGCTATATCCGGGAGGTGCTCTGCAAGCTGTACGGTTCGGAAGTGTCCGAAAACATCTGCATTCAGTACGGCGGCTCCGTAAAGCCGGCCAATGCGGCGGAGCTGATGAATATGGAAGATATCGACGGCGCCCTGGTGGGCGGCGCAAGCCTGAATCCGTCGGATTTTATAGAGATCGTTCATTTTTAGGAGGGAAAACAAATGGCAGCGATTGAAGATGTATACGCAAGAGAAGTTCTGGATTCCAGAGGGAATCCGACCGTAGAAGTGGAAGTTACCCTGGACGACGGTTCCATGGGAAGAGCCATTGTTCCTTCCGGCGCATCCACCGGCGTGCACGAAGCGGTAGAGCTTCGCGACGGCGACAAAAAGCGCTACAACGGCAAGGGAGTTCTGAAGGCAGTTGACAATGTAAACGACATTATCGCACCCCACATCGTGGGCATGGAAGCCAGCGATCAGCCGGGTCTGGACGCTTATCTGTGCGAACTGGACAACACCGAAAACAAGGGCTATCTGGGCGCCAACGCCATTCTGGGCGTTTCCATGGCGGCAGCCAGAGCCTCCGCGGAATCCGCAGGTCTGCCCCTGTTCCAGTATCTGGGCGGGGTCAACGCCAAGGTGCTGCCGGTTCCCATGATGAACATCATGAACGGCGGACAGCATGCCAACAACAGCCTGGACATCCAGGAATTCATGATCATTCCCGCAGGCGCGGACAGCTTCCGGGAAGCTCTGCGCATGGGCGCGGAAACCTTCCACGCATTAAAGGACGTTTTAAGCAAAAAGGGCTTTAACACTGCAGTCGGTGACGAAGGCGGCTTTGCTCCGGACCTGAAGACCAACGCGGAAGCCATCGAGCTGATTCTGGAAGCCATCAAGAAGGCCGGCTACAAGGCAGGCAAGGACATCTACATCGGACTGGACGTGGCAGCCTCCGAGCTCTACGACGAAAAGACCGGTACCTATAACTTTGCCGGCGAAGGCGTGGTAAGAACCGTAGACGAAACCATCAATTACTATAAAGAACTGACCACCAAGTATCCGGTCATTTCCATCGAAGACGGTCTGGCAGAAGATGACTGGGCCGGCTGGAAGAAGCTGACCAAGGCACTGGGCAAGAAGGTCCAGCTGGTAGGCGACGACCTGTTCGTAACCAACACCAAGCGGCTGGCCGAAGGCATCAAGAAGGGCTGCGCCAACTCCATTCTGATCAAGCTGAACCAGATCGGAACCATTACCGAAACCCTGGACGCTGTGGAAATGGCAAAGAAGGCTTCCTGGACCGCGGTGGTATCTCACCGCTCCGGCGAAACCGAGGATTCCACCATTGCCGACGTGGTAGTGGCACTGAACGCAGGTCAGATCAAGACCGGTTCCCTGTCCCGGACCGACCGTATCGCAAAGTACAATCAGCTGCTCAGAATCGAGGATACCCTGGGTGACAGTGCAAAATTTGCCGGATTGGACGCATTTTACAGCATTAAATAGGCTTTCCGGGTGCAAACTACTTGCACCCGGCTTTCTTTTATTATACAATATTCGTTATCTCTAAGGAGGAAAACAGATAATGAGAACAGCATTTATGATCGTACTGGGAATCGTTTCCCTGGTTCTGATTGTCGTGATTATGTTGCAGTCTTCCAATGGGGAAGGTCTTTCTTCCACCATCGCAGGCGCAGGTGCAACAGGTGCGGCAGGAAAGAAAAAGGCAAAGGGCTATGATGCACTGCTCAACAAATTAACCGTGGGCATCGGCATCCTTTTTGTCGTATTAACATTAGTCTTACTGATGATCAAGTAGGGCAAATTTAAGGAGGAATAATAAAATGAATGCATGGTATTATGTTGCTCCCGCAGTGGGCGGCATAGCACTGGTCGTTGCAGCGGTTCTGGCAAGCTGGATTGGCAAGCAGAGCACAGGCAACGAAAGAATGACCGAACTGGCCGGATTTATTCATGAAGGCGCAATGGCATTCTTAAAGAGAGAATACAAGACGATGATCATCGTAGTTATTCTTCTCACCGTAGTACTTGGATTCGGAATCAGCTGGGTTACAGCAGGACTTTACGTCTTCGGCGCAATTTTCTCCGTACTGGCAGGCTTCTTCGGAATGCAGGTAGCTACAAAGGGCAACGTCCGTACAACGAACGCTGCAAAAGAAGGCGGAATGAAGGCAGCTCTGAAGGTTGCATTCCGTTCCGGCGCAGTTATGGGTCTCTGCGTAGTAGGTCTCGGACTTCTGGGCGTAGGACTTGCAGTAGCATTCCTGGACAACCAGACCGCAAAGGAATGCCTCATGGGATTCTCCCTGTGCGCTTCCTCCATGGCTCTCTTCGGAAGAGTCGGCGGCGGTATCTACACCAAGGCTGCTGACGTAGGCGCAGACCTGGTAGGTAAAGTAGAAGCCGGAATTCCGGAAGATGACCCCCGCAACCCTGCCGTTATCGCAGATAACGTAGGCGACAACGTAGGCGACATCGCCGGCATGGGCTCCGACCCCTTCGAATCTTATGTAGGCTCCATTATTTCCGCAATTACCCTTGCTCTGGCAGCAGGATTTGCTTACGAATCCGAAAGCGGCGTTCTGTTCCCGCTGGTGGTTTCCGCAGCAGGCATCCTTGCTTCTCTGGTTGGTATCATCTCCGTTAAGGGAGACGAAAAGTCCAACCCGGCAAAGGCTCTCAACACAGGCACATATCTTGCAGCAGTGGTTGCAGCAGTGGTTTCCGTACTTCTTTCCAAGAGTTTCTTCGGTGACTTCGACTGCGCTATCGCCGTTGTGGTCGGTCTGGTCGTAGGAACTGCCATCGGAAAGATTACTGAAATCTATACATCCGCAGATTACTCCAGCGTTAAGAGCATTGCGGAACAGTCCCAGACCGGTGCAGGTACCACCATTATTTCCGGTCTCGGCGTAGGCATGCTCTCCACCGTATGGCCCATTCTCCTGATCGGCGTAGGCATCATCATTGCATACGCAGTGGCAGGACTCTACGGTATTGCACTTTCCGCAGTAGGTATGCTTTCCACCGCAGGAATGACCATTGCCGTTGACGCATACGGCCCGGTTGCAGATAACGCAGGCGGCATCGCGGAAATGTCCGAGCTTCCCGACGAAGTTCGTGAAATCACCGATACTCTGGACTCCGTAGGCAACACCACCGCCGCCATCGGCAAGGGCTTTGCCATCGGCTCCGCAGCACTCACCGCACTGGCTCTCTTCGTATCCTATGCGGAAGCTGCAAACATTACCGAACCTATCAACATTCTGGAACCGAAGGTAATCGTAGGCATGTTCATCGGCGCTATGCTGCCGTTCATGTTCTCCGCATTTACCATGAACTCCGTATCCAAGGCTGCAAACCAGATGATCGAAGAAGTTCGCCGTCAGTTCCACGAAGATGCAGGCATCATGGCCGGTACTTCCAAGCCGGACTACGCACGCTGCGTAGATATCTCCACCGCTGCATCTCTCAAGGAAATGATCGTTCCGGCAGTTATGGCCGTTGTTGCTCCCATTGCAGTCGGCTTCCTTCTCGGAAAGATGGCTCTGGGCGGCATGATCGCCGGGGCTCTGGCTGCAGGCGTTCTCATGGCCATCATGATGTCCAACGCAGGCGGTGCCTGGGATAACGCAAAGAAGTACGTGGAAAGCGGCGCTTTCGGCGGCAAGGGTTCCGAAACCCACAAGGCTGCTGTTGTAGGCGATACCGTAGGCGACCCGTTCAAGGATACTTCCGGCCCGTCCCTCAACATCCTGATTAAGCTCATGACCGTAGTAGCTCTGGTATTCGCAGGCTGGTTCGGTGCAGGACTCTTCTAATCTGAGCTCATTATTCATTACATAAAAAAGTCCCCGGATTTATTTCCGGGGACTTTTACTTGCGGGGAAAGGGTATTGGGACGGCACACAGGGGCAGTTCTAATTCTTTCGGAAAGATCTATTTGCTCATATTTGTTCCGTAAGTGCGGATTTATGATATTCGCCGGAATGCATTTTGCTCATAAAAAGCATATAACCGGCATTTTATGAGCAATTCCAGAGACTGCAGAAGCTCATAAATATGGTTTTTTAAGATATTTATGAGCATTAAACCCTTCGAAAACCAGGTTTTGCGGCTGAAAAATGCTCATATTTTAAAAAATAGTCTGTATTTATGAGCATTTTCGGAAAAACGCAAGGGGCTGTGATGCTCATAAAACTGCGGGTATGGTGGATTTGTGAGCATTCTCTGTCAGGTGTAAGACGCGGGCGGAGAATATCAACCCCAGCCCAGCTTTATCAGCAGGAGCATCGCGACGAGAATCATCATGATTCGAATAAAAGAGGCACCTTTCTTCAGGGCCAGGCTGCTGCCGATCAGGTTGCCGGCCATATCTGCAAGCGCAGTGCACAAAACGATGGGCCAGATGACGGCGCCGGTAAGAATGTAATGGACCACGGATCCCGCGCCGGTGCAGAAATTCAGCAGCTTCGCGTTCCCGCTGGCGGTTTTGAGATCGAATTTCAGAACGGAGGCGAAAAGCATCATGGCGAAGGTTCCGGTACCCGGACCGATCAGCCCGTCGTACAGGCCCAGCAGAAAGCCGGATACCACGGATACCACGCGGACCTTGGCGGCGGGGATGCTGTCAAATTCGTTGGTTTCTCCGAAATCCTTTTTCAAAACGATCAGAAGAACGATAAAAGGAATCACGCAGACAATCATCTTCTGCAAAAATGCGGGATTCATTTTTAAGAGAATGCGGGCCGCAATATTGCTGCCGATGATTCCGGAAATTGCGGAGATTAAAGTAACTTTTACGTTCAGCTTGCCGTTTCTCAGAAAGTTGACGGTAGATACGCTGGTGCCGATGCAGGCGCTGGTTTTATTGCAGACGAAGGCTGCGGTGGGCGAAAGGCCCGTGAGCATATAGGCGGGCAGGGAAAGAATCCCCCCGCCTCCGGCGATGGAATCCACAAAGCCGGCAAAAAACATGGCGACGGTTACAAAAATAAGTTTCTGGATTGTAATTCCGAAAAACATATCACACCTCGAACGCGAAGAATTTTCTTATTATAGCCGCAGCCCGGGAGTTAAATCAAGGGCGGCGCACAAGACTGCGTGCCGCAGTTTGGGTTTTGTTTTCTTCGGAATATGTTATAATAACTTTTATCATTGGGAAAAGAGATAAAAATTTCCCTTGGAGGTTAAAATATGTGGGATAGAAAAGAAGTAAAAGCAAAAGGCAAGGCTGCCTTTCAAAGAAATTTCTGGCTTTGCGTGCTGGTAAGTTTGGCGCTGATACTGCCGACGCTGATCAGCAATGCGGCCAGCACGAAGGTCATTAAGAATACCATTGTCATAGAGGACCTGCTTAGTGAGTTCTCCGGAAATGCATTGGAGAGCTCCGGCGCCGAGGACCTGCTCAATCAGCTGAACAGTATGTCGGAGGAGCAGCTGGCCCGGTTCCTGGCGGAAAACAATATCCATACCCAGGAAGATTTCGAAAACTGGCTGACACAGCAGCTTGTGTTCGGACAGGGTGCGGGAAGTCTTGCCGGGACCATTCTGGAAAAACTCAAGCCGGTGGTGACCATCCGTGCCAAGAGTTCGTTCTATGCCAGAATTGCGGAAATTCTGCTGTTCTCCGTGATTGAGGTAGGCGCATGCATCTTCTTTATCCGCAACAGCAAGGCAAATGCCCAGGCGGATTGCTTGTTTGAAGGTTTTCGTTCCGAACGCTATGGCACCATTGTGGTGGCCAAGCTGCTGCGGGATATTTTTATCGGACTCTGGTCCCTGCTGTTTCTTATCCCCGGCATTATCAAGAGCTACGAGTACAGTATGATCCCCTACATTCTGGCGGATCATCCGGAGGTCAGCCGCAGGGATGCATTTAAGATGAGCAAGGAAATGATGCGGGGCAACAAGTGGAAGCTTTTCGTGTTTGACCTGTCCTTCCTGGGCTGGTACATTTTGAACATTTTCACCTTCAATCTGCTCTCCTATCTGTTCATCAACCCGTATAAGAACGCGGCCATGGCAGAACTCTATCTGGCTATAAAGAACGAAGGTCTGCAGTATCAAAACGTATAAAACAGAAGAAAGATTTCCCGGGGACCCGCCTCTGCGGGTCCCTTTATATTGAAGAAAATCTGCTTTAGAGGTATAATAATCTGTCAAAGTATATCATTTCGGAAGGACGTCGTATGAAAAACTACAAAGCATTGCAGAACGGAACCGATATCCGGGGTGTGGCCTTAAAAATCGAAGGCGGCAAGGATGTAAACCTGACCAAAGAAGCCTGCCGCGATCTGGCCCTGGCCTTTGCGGATTATCTTTCCGCCCATTATCATAAAAACGAAATTACCGTTGCAGTGGGAAGAGATTCCCGGGTCACCGGCGAGGCGATTGCCGCAGTGGTCTGCGAAAGCCTGCAGCAGGCGGGGGTGAAGGTCTTCGACTTCGGCATGGCCACCACCCCGTCCATGTTCATGGCCACCCAGTTTGCGGTGCCGGATGCGGACGGCGCGGTGATGATTACCGCCAGCCATCTGCCCATGGAGCGCAACGGACTGAAGTTCTTTACCCGGGAGGGCGGCCTGGAGAGCAGCGATATCAAGGCGCTGATCGATGCCGCGGAAACACTGCCGCCGGATTTTGCTTTGACGGCAGAGAAGAAACCGGCGGAACGATATGATTTTATGAAGGACTACGCAGCCCATCTGCGTCAGCTTATCTGCAGCGGATTAAATGCTGCGGAAGAAGATAAGCCCCTGACCGGCCTTCATGTGGCCGTGGACGCAGGCAACGGTGCCGGCGGATTTTACGTATCCGGCGTACTGGAGCCTCTGGGCGCAGACTGCAGCGGCAGCCAGTTCCTGGAGCCGGACGGCAGCTTCCCCAACCACATTCCCAACCCGGAAAACGCACAGGCCATGGAAAGCATCAGCAAAGCGGTGCTGTCCTCCGGCGCAGATCTGGGTCTGATTTTCGACACCGACGTGGACCGGGCGGCGGCAGTAGCCAGCACCGGCAAGGAAATTGCCCGCAACGGCATCGTGGCTTTGGCGGCGGCCATCGCCTGCATGGATCACCCGGGTACCACCATCGTAACCGACAGCATTACCAGCACCCAGCTGCACGCATTTTTAACCGAAAAGCTGGGCTGCCGTCACCTGCGCTTTAAGCGGGGATATAAAAACGTAATCGACAAGGGCATGGCCCTGAATGCAGAGGGCACGGACTGCCAGCTGGCCATCGAAACTTCGGGTCACGCGGCTATGAAGGACAATTACTTCCTGGACGACGGGGCCTATCTGGCCACCCGCATCGTGGTGGAAGCGGCTAAGCTGAAGCGGCAGGGCAAGCACATCGAAGATATGCTGGAAGGTCTGGCAGACCCCCTGGAGGCCATCGAGGTGCGCTTTCACGTGCTGGCCCCGGACTTTGCGGATTACGCCCAGAGCGTGCTGGATCATATCGCCGCAGAAGCCCCGAAAATGGAAGGCTGGAGCCTGGAGCTGCCCAACTACGAGGGCGTAAGGGTGAACGTGCCGGACGGATGGTTTTTAATCCGCAAATCTCTCCACGACCCGGTAATTCCCCTGAACGTGGAAAGCGACCGGGCAGGCGGCACAGCGGAAACCCTGGCGCAGATCCGGGAAATTTTAAAACCCTTTACACAGTTATCATAGAAAGAAATTATCATGGCTTTTACGCATCTTCACGTACATACCGAATATTCTCTGCTGGACGGCGCCTGCCGCATCGATAAGCTGCTGGCCCGGGCCCAGGAGCTGGGGCAGACCGCTATGGCCATTACGGACCACGGCGTGATGTACGGTGCGGTCAAGTTCTACGAACAGGCCAAGAAGAAGGGCATCAAGCCCATTATCGGCTGCGAGGTCTACGTGGCCTCCCGCACCCGCTTCGACCGGGACGGCGCCATCGACCGCAATTACAACCATCTGGTGCTGCTGGCCAAAAATGAAGAGGGCTACCAGAACCTGATCAAGCTGGTGTCCATCGCCTACAGCGAGGGCTTCTACTACAAGCCCAGAATCGACCACGATTGCCTGCAGCAGTATCACGAAGGACTGGTGTGCCTGTCCGCCTGTCTGGCGGGCAAGGTGCAGGAGCGGCTGATGAACGGCGATTACGACGGCGCCCGGGAAGAAGCGCTTTGGTTTAAAAATCTGTTCGGCGAGGACTATTATCTGGAGCTGCAGGACCAGGGATTGGAAGAGGAAATTGAGGTCAACAACGGCCTGCGCAAGCTGTCCGCGGAGCTGGGCATTAAGATGGTGGCCACCAACGACGTGCACTACATCAACCAGTCCGACAGCAGCGCCCACGACGTACTGCTGTGCATCGGCACCAAGAGCAGTCTTTCCGACCCCAACCGCATGCGCTTCGGTACGGACCAGTTCTACTTAAAGTCCGAGAAGGAGATGCGCAATCTGTTCGCCGCGGTACCGGAAGCCATCGACAACACCCAGGAAGTGGTGGACAAGTGCAATTTCGACTTTAAATTCGGCGAATATCACATTCCGGTGTGTCCCATTCCGCCTCAGTTCAAAGACGAAAACCAGTATTTCGAATATCTGTGCTGGACCGGGCTGGAGCATCGCTACGGCAGCACCCAGAAATACCCCTCCGCCTCCCGTCCTCTGCCCGAGGGCGAAATTTTCGAAGATATGAGCCTCTATGCGCCCACGGTTTCTCAGGAACTGAAAGATCGCATGGCTTACGAGGTTTCCACCATCGGAAAGATGGGGTATGTAGGATACTTTCTCATCGTTTGGGACTATGTAAACTTTGCCAAGGGTCACAATATTATGGTAGGTCCGGGCAGAGGTTCCGCCGCAGGCTCCATCGTAGCCTACTGCATGGAAATCACCGACATCGAACCCATACGTTTTCAGCTGATTTTCGAGCGCTTTTTAAACATCGAGCGCGTTTCCATGCCGGATATCGATATGGACTTCTGCATCGAGCGCCGCAGCGAAATTATCGACTACTGCAAAAAGCGCTACGGCGAAGACAACGTGTGTCAGATTTCCACCTTCGGAACCTTAAAGGCCAAGGCGGTAGTAAAAGACGTAGCCAAGGTGCTGGAGGTACCCTTCTCCCGCAGTCTGGAGCTGACCAAAATGATTCCGGACGACCTGAATATTACCCTGGAACAGGCACTGGAAAAGAGTCCGGACTTTAAAAACGCTTACGATACCGACCCCCAGGTGCAGCAGGTGGTGGATACCGCCAAGGTTCTGGAAGGTCTGGCAAGACATGTTTCCACCCATGCCGCCGGCGTGGTAATTTCCAACGCCCCGGTAGATAAATACGTACCCATGGTGGCCTCCGACAAGGGCCTTGCCACCCAGTACACCATGACCGAGATCGAGCATCTGGGTCTTCTCAAGATGGACTTTCTGGGTCTGCGCAATCTGACGGCCATGCAGGACTGTCTGCGCATGATAAAAAAAGACACCGGACTGGACATTGACTTAAACAAAATCGACTTTGCCGACCCGGAGGTTTACAAAATGATTTCCGAAGGCAATACAGTGGGCATTTTCCAGCTGGAATCCGGCGGAATGACTTCCTTCATGAAGGAACTGCAGCCGGGCTGTCTGGAAGATATGATCGCAGGAATTTCTCTGTATCGGCCGGGTCCCATGGATTCCATCCCCAAGTACCTTTCCTGCAAGCGCGACCCTGCCAATATTAAGTACCTGACCCCGGAGCTGGAACCTATTCTGGCGCCCACCTATGGCTGCATTGTGTATCAGGAGCAGGTTATGGATATCGTGCGGAAGCTGGGAGGTTACTCCTACGGCCGCGCCGACCTGGTGCGCCGGGCCATGTCCAAAAAGCACGCGGACGAAATGGCCCGGGAACGGGAGTTCTTTATCAACGGCAAGCTGCACGAAGACGGCACCATCGATGTACCGGGCTGCATCCGCAACGGCATCGACGTAAACGCTGCCAACACCATCTTCGATGAAATGACCAGCTTTGCGGCCTACGCCTTCAACAAGTCTCATGCGGCGGCCTACGCTATCGTGGCATACCAGACCGCCTGGCTCAAGTGCCATTATCCGGCCCAGTTCATGGCGTCCCTGATGACCTATCCGGCCGGTCCGGATGCGGTGGCGGGGCTGATCCGCAATGCGGGAGAAATGGGTATTAAGGTGCTACCGCCGGACGTGACCAAATCCGTCAGCCATTTTTCCACGGAGAACGGCAGCATACGCTACGGTCTTCTGGGGGTAAAGCACGTGGGTGAAGGCGTGGAGGAAGAGATCATCGCGGCCAGAAAGCGCCGCATGCCCACGGATATCTTCGAATTCGTGGACGGACTGGACATTAAAAAGGTGAACCGCACCGGTCTGGAAGCGCTGATCAAGGCTGGGGCACTGGACTGCTTCCCGGGCAACAAAGCCCAGAAGCTGGTGAGCATCGGTGACCTGATCGATTCCGCCCAGAGCCAGGCCAAAACTGCCCTGTCCGGACAGCTGAGCCTCTTCGATATGGCAGAGGGCGTGTCCATCAAACTGGAAAGAAATCTGCCCAAAGCGGCGGAATTCGATAAAAAGAACCTGTTGGCCATGGAAAAGGAAATGCTGGGCATGTACCTGACTGGTCACCCGCTGTCGGAATACAAGGAAAAAATGGACCGGGTGACGGATATGGACACCAGCCGCCTGGCGGCTTTATATCAGGATCCGGAGGAAAACGATGATCCCTTTGCGTCCCTGACGATGGTGGATACCGCCATCAAAGACGGTCAGACCGTTACCATGGCGGGTCTGATTACCGCCAAAAAGGTGCTGCTGACCAAGAAAAACCAGCAGATGGCCTTTATCAGCATCGAAGATCTGTACGGGCAGATCGAGGTCATCGTCTTCCCCAAGACCTTCGAGCGGGACCGGGCCAATCTGGAAGAGGACAACGTGGTGGTCATTAAGGGCAAGCTGGACTTAAAGGAAGACGGTAACCCCAAGCTTTTGGCGGACCGCATCACTCTGATGGACGAATACAGCGGAGAATCCACTGCTTCGTCCCGGCCGGTAAAAATCAACATGGTCAAAATCGTGATTCCGGACAGTTTCGAGGAAAACGAGGGGCTGAATGCCTTTAAAAAAATCGCCCGGCAGCACCGGGGCGAAATGCCGGTAGCCATTCTGGTGGCAAAGACAGGAAATAAATATAAGCTGGATTACAACCTCTGGGTGAATCCCTCCGCAGCGTTCAAGCAGCAGATCGAGGAAGTATTCGGCAGTGGATGTTTCAGATAGAAGGATAAAAAAATGAAAGTAGGAATTTTAACAAGCGGCGGTGATGCGCCGGGGATGAACGCCTGCATCCGTGCAGTGGTCAGAAGCTGCCTTTCCAAGGGGATGGAGGTTTACGGCATCTATCAGGGCTATCAGGGCCTTTTAAATGACGAAGTACAACAATTGAATATTGCTTCCGTGGCGGATATCATCCACCGCGGCGGCACCGTATTAAGAACCGCAAGAAGCGAGGAATTCAAGACCGATGCAGGCAGGGCCAAGGGCTTTGAGGTGCTGCAGAAGCACGGCATTGATGTGCTGGTGGTAATCGGCGGCGACGGAACTCTGACCGGCGGCCTGATGCTGGCCAAACAGACCGGGGTCAAGGTGTTCGGCCTGCCGGGCACCATTGACAACGACCTGGGTTATACCGACACCACCATCGGCTTCGATACCGCAGTGAACACGGCGGTGGACGCCATCGGCAATATACGGGACACCTCTTCTTCCATGGGAAGAACCACCATTATCGAGGTAATGGGCCGGCATTGCGGTGACATCGCTCTGTACGCGGGGCTGGCCGGCGGTGCGGAGGATATTCTGATCCCGGAAGAAAGCTACGACATCGACAAAATCTGCAGTCAGATTACAGCCGGCGTGGCCAGAGGAAAGCTGCACAGCATTATTCTGAAGGCGGAAGGCGTTTCGCTGTCCACCCAGGCGCTGGCGGAGTTCCTGCAGCTGAAGACGGGCTGCGAAACCAAAACCGTGCTGCTGGGCTACATTCAAAGAGGCGGAAGCCCCTCCGCAAGAGACCGGGTGCTGGCCTCCCGCATGGGCTTTAAGGCTGCCGAGCTGATTGAATCCGGTGCGGAAAGCGCTGCCATCGGGATTCACGGAGACGATATCGTGGCCATTCCGCTGGAAGAAGCCCTGGCCACCAAAAAGAAGTCTCACACGGATTTCATCGAAATCTGCAATGCTCTTTTATAAAAAGGTGATCTTATGAAAATATTAACCGTAATAGCCGGGCTGCTGACCTGCGGAACCGGCGCGTTCTGCTTTGCGTTCTACACCAGTACGTTTTCCGACGTGGCATTTCTGGTGGGCGTGGTAATGATGATTTCCGGCATCTGTCACTGCCTGTCCTGGCTGATTTCCGGCCGGGCCAACCGGCTCACCGAAACCACCCTGGTGGAAGGTATTGTAACCTTTTTCTATGGATTCGCGGTATTGAGCAATCAGGTTACCGATTCCACGCTGACCATGTTTTTCGGAACCTGGCTGACTCTCTGCGGGGTGACCCGGTTTTCGCAAAGCCTTTTTGTAAGCAGATTCAACTCCAGAGACTGGTTTAAGATTCTGCCGCTTTCCGCAGTAGGTACCATGCTGGGCGTGGTCATGATGCTGCCCTGGATTTTCAACAGCGTAATGCCGCTGATGCTGGTGGGCGGTGCCTTTTTGGTGACCGGTCTTTCCACCATAGTCTATGCCATGTACATGAAGGAATCCGGCAAGGAACTGGCCGAAGGAGAAGCCCGCGCCAAAGCCCGGGCTGAGGCGAAAAAGGCGGAAAGAAAGGCGCAGCGGGCAGAACAGGACAGACTGAGAAATTTATCCAAGGAAGAGCGGGAGAAGGAAGAACATGAACGTCTGCTTCGCGAGAGACAGGCCGCCATTTCCCGCCGGGAACAGAAAGAGGCGGAGCGCAGAGCCAGAATAGAAGCGCTTCGGCCCAAAGAAGAGCCAACCCTGCGGCTGAGCGACCAGGAGGTTGCCCAGATTCAGGCGGCTGCTCCGGAAGAGGACGACGTGGTGGAGTGGACCGGTATTTCGCAGGAGAAAGCGCCTGTCCCCGCAGCGGAAGAAGCTTCCCGGCCGGTATGGAACAAGCCGGAGGCCATTCCCAGTGTAAGAATCGAAAGAGAGACCCCCGCGCCCAAGGCGGAGCCGGAACCGGAAGAAGCGCCGGTGGCGGTAAAAGCGGTCAATCTGGAGGAACTGGAAAACGAAATCCCCATTATCGCTTTTGAAAAGGTGGAGCTTCCGGAGGTGGAATACGCCTCCGAGAAGGAAAGCGTAGAGCGCACCACGGTGATGAAGCGTTTGGACGAAATAAAGGTACCGGATAAAGAGGTACTGGAATACGAGACGGTAGACCTGGAGGAACTGGTGGCAGAACCTCTGGCCAATAAGACCGCGCCCTCCGACCCCACAAGATTTACCCAGTCTTTGGACTTCAGCTGGATCGAAAAGCTGAATGCGGAACTGAAAAAACAGGAAGAGTACGAGAAAAAATGAGTAAACCGGTAATGCTTTTGATTATGGATGGCTTCGGCCTGGCCCCGGAGGGTCCGGAGAATGCAATTTCCTGCGCGAAGACCCCTAACCTGGACCGTCTTTGGGCGGCATATCCCCACGGGCAGCTTCTGGCCAGCGGCAAGGCAGTAGGCCTTCCGGAGGGTCAGATGGGCAACTCCGAGGTGGGTCACACCAACATGGGTGCCGGACGGGTGGTATGGCAGGAGCTTTCCAAAATTACCAATGAAATTGAAACCGGAGAGTTCTTCGAGAATAAGGTGCTCTGCGGGCTTTTGGACCGGCTGGCGGAAAAACAGAAGGAATTCCGGGCTGTACGAGGCGACAGTACCGACGGACGTCCTGCGGCCCTGCATCTGATGGGGCTTTTGTCCGATGGCGGCGTGCATTCCCACAACACCCACCTTTACGCACTGCTGGAGCTGGCAAAGCGCAAGGGCATTCAGAAGGTTTACGTGCATTGCATTCTGGACGGCAGAGATGTGCCGCCCTCCTGTGCGGAAAAATATATTGCGGAGCTGCAGGAAAAGATGCAGGAGATCGGGGTGGGCGAAATTGCCACCATCTCCGGCAGATTCTACAGCATGGACCGGGACAAGCGCTGGGACCGCATCGAAGAAGCCTACCGTATCTATACCGAGGCCCACGGACGCTCCGGACAGACGGCGGAGGATCTGCTGGCCAAGGCCAGAGCCGCCGGCGAAACCGACGAATTCGTAAAGCCGGGCATTGTGGCGCACTGCAAAGAGTGCTCCTGTAAACTGCCCTACTGCCAGAAGAAAGACCATCTGGTGCAGAGCGGCGACAGCCTGGTGTTCTTCAATTTCCGGCCGGACCGTGCCAGAGAAATCACCCGGGCCTTCGTGGCCCCGGATTTTGACGGCTTCGAAAGAAAAACGGTGCTGCAGGATTTAAGCTATGTCTGCTTTACCCAGTACGACGCCACCATTCCCAACGTGGAAGTGGCCTTCCCGCCCCAGAGCCTGAAGAATACCCTGGGCGAGTACGTGAGCAGCAAGGGCCTGCGCCAGCTGCGCATAGCGGAAACCGAAAAGTACGCCCACGTAACCTTTTTCTTTAACGGCGGCATCGAGGAGCCTTACCCGGGCGAAGACCGGATTCTGGTGCCTTCCCCCAAGGTGGCTACCTACGACCTGCAGCCGGAGATGAGCGCTCCCCAGGTCACCGAAAAGGTGCTGGAGCAGATCGAGGCCGGCAGTCAGGATTTGATTATTATGAACCTGGCCAACTGCGACATGGTGGGTCACACCGGCGTGTTTGATGCGGCGGTAAAAGCGGTGGAAACCGTAGATCTTTGCGTGGGCAAAATCGCCCGGGCCATCTGCAAAGCCGGCGGAAAGCTGCTGATTACGGCGGACCACGGCAACGCGGATGAAATGCTGGATGCGCACGGAAACGTGGTCACCAGCCACTCCACCAACCCGGTGCCCCTGATTTATGTGGACGGCAGTGCGGTAAAATGCGCAGAATGGGATGTTCCCGCGGAAAAAATCGGCAAAGAGCCCGCTTCGGCGAAAAGCCTCCGAAACGGCGCACTCTGCGATCTGGCCCCCACGCTGCTGCAGCTGATGGACCTGCCGGTTCCCGAAGAAATGGAAGGAAAGAGCCTTTTGGCATGATCAGAATACACGAAATCAAATTGAATGCTTTGGAGCAAACGGACGCACTCCCGGCAAAGATTGAACACAGACTCCATCTGCCTGCCGGCAACTTGGAGTCTTTCTGCATTGTAAAAGAGTCCGTGGACGCCCGGCAGAAGCCCCAGGTTTATAAAATCTACAGCGTGGATATTTCCGCCAAAATCGGCGACGAAAAACTGACCCAATTGTGCAGAAGGGCAGGAATACGCTGTGAGGCGGCAAGCACGCCCAAATTCGAGATTTTGCCCCTTTGGGACCATTCCGGACCCCGGCCCGTGGTGGTGGGCTTCGGTCCCTGCGGCATTTTCGCTGCGCTGGCCCTGGCAAAGGCGGGGGCAAAGCCCATCGTGCTGGAACGGGGTGCTTCCATGGAAGGCCGCATTGCCGCGGTGGAGCACTTTATGGCCACCGGCGAGCTGGACCTTCATTCCAACATCCAGTTCGGCGAAGGGGGCGCAGGCACGTTCTCCGACGGCAAGCTGACCACCGGCACCAAGTCTCCCTACCAGCGTTTCGTGCTGGAGGAATTCGTTAAGGCGGGGGCCGCGGAGGAAATCCTCTACAAGCAGAAGCCCCACATCGGCACGGACGTGCTGCGGAAAGTGGTAGTAAATCTGCGCAAAGAAATCGAAGCCCTGGGCGGAGAGTTCTTCTTTGAAACCACCCTGACCCGGGTGGAAATAAAGGACGGAAAGGTCTGCGGTATCCTTGCGGAATGCAGGCAGCCCGAGGCCGCATCGGAGGAAGAAAGCTGTCATTCGCTGACCCGGCCGCTTCACATCGAAACCGACTGCGTCATCCTGGCCCTGGGTCACTCGGCCCGGGATACGGTGCGCAGCCTCTACGAAGAGGGTTTGGACATGCAGCAGAAGCAGTTTTCCATGGGCGTGCGCATCGAGCATCCCCAGCGTCTGGTGGATCTGGCTCAGTACGGCGCACCGGCGGAAAAACTGGGACTGGAGCCTGCGGACTACAAGCTGAACGTGCGCACCAAAGAGGGCCGTGGGGTCTACACCTTCTGCATGTGCCCCGGCGGCGAGGTCATCAACGCCAGCTCCCATGAGGGCTGCACGGTGACCAACGGTATGAGCAATTTCCGGAGAGATTCCGGCAAGGCAAACTCCGCCCTTCTGGCGGATGTGCGGCCTTCCGACTTCGGCTCCGATCATCCCCTGGCAGGCATGGCCTTCCAGGAAAAATATGAACATCTGGCCTATCTGGCAGGCGGCAGCAATTACAGTCTGCCCAAAGAAAACCTGAAGGCCTTTCTGGGCGGCGGCATCTTAAAAACCTGCCTTCCGGACTTTGTCTATGCATCCTTAAAAGAAGCAGTGCCCATGCTGGGCCGCAAGCTGAAGGGCTTTGACCATCCCGATGCCATGCTCTACGGCATCGAAAGCCGCTCTTCCAGTCCGGTGCGTATGGTGCGGGACGAGGAAGGTTTTGCCCAAACCGGCGGGGCCTCCATCCGGGGACTTTACCCCGCAGGCGAAGGCGCCGGCTATGCAGGCGGCATTACCTCCGCTGCCTGCGACGGAGTGCGGGTCGCCTTAAAAATCATCGGCCAGTAGGCCCCGAAGCTTTTTCGGTTTACCGCATATTTGCCTATCGTCTTGGCAAGCGGCCGGAGGGACGTTACAATAAAAGCGACCATTGGGGCACCCTTCGTAAGGAAGGTGCCCCAATTTTTGTTTTGGGGTTTGAGAACTCCACAAATAGGTAATAATGTGACAATTTGAAAGGATTGAAGAATGTATTTTGAAACAGAGAGACTGATTATTACCGAATTTACACCGGATATGGCGAAGGTTGTTCAGGAGAATTCCAATGAACAGGCAGAGGATATGTTCTTTCGGATAGTAGAAGAACTTGCCGAAAAGGAATCACAGAAACACTCAAAGCCGAAAATCAGATGCTTTGGGTACAGCGGATGAATGCAGTACGGGAAACCGCAACAGAGATTGTAAATAATGATCTGAGCTACGTATAACAAACATAAGGCAGCGGGGAAATATCTCCGCTGTCATTTAATTTAGCGTTGACTAAATCAAAATATTGGCATATAATTAAGCACATACTAAATTAAAGGCGGAGGCACTATGGAAACTGATAAGATGCTCAAAGCATTGGGCGAACCGATGCGGTTCAAAATCTACGGCTGTCTTTTGGAACGAAAGCACTGTGTACGTTCTCTATCCAAAAAGCTCGGTATCACGGAATCTGCAATTTCGCAGCATATCAAAGTAATGAAGGAAGCGGGACTAGTGTACGGCGAGAAATACGGCTATCACATGCACTATCTCCCCTCACGGGAAGCGCTGGATTTACTTGTGAGCTGCTTTACAGATATGAAGGAAAAGTCTCAGTCACTGGATCGTGATATGACAAAATGCCAGTGGGAGTATCGGGAGGTGGAGTAAGATGCCGCTTCTGTTACAACTTTTCCTTACATTTGCAAAAATCGGACTGTTTACCTTCGGCGGTGGTTATGCCATGATCTCAATGATTGAAAACAACTGCGTCGGGAAGAAAAAGTGGATCACCCACGATGAAATGATGAATGTTACAGTCATCGCGGAATCCACACCGGGCCCGATTGCCATCAACTGCGCTACCTTCGTTGGATGCAAGCAGGCAGGATTCATCGGAGCATTAGCTGCAACCTTCGGTATGGTGCTTCCTTCCTTTGTGATTATCTATCTGATCTCCATCCTTCTGGATGACTTTCTTGAGATCGTCTGGATTGCGAATGCCTTTAAGGGCATCAAAATCGCAGTCGGTATTCTGATCCTGGATGCCGGGATTACGATGATCCAGAAGATGCAAAAAAAGCCTTTGCCCCGTGCTATCATGCTTTGTGCCTGCGCAGCGATGCTTGTCATTAACGTCTTTTCTATGAAATTCTCCTCGATTGCGCTGATGCTGATTGCAGGCGTCATCAGCCTGATTATCTTCATGGCGAAGGGCGCTCCGGCACAGAAAGGAGGACATAAGGCATGATCTATCTTGACTTATTGCTTGGATTTCTTCGTGTCGGCTGCTTTGCCTTTGGCGGAGCATACGGAGCCATTCCGTTGATCCGTG
>JAZUKP010000030.1:0-18618 GCA_045643345.1 Anaerovoracaceae bacterium
GGTCTCAGTAAGGCTTGTCGGGGATATTGCAGAAGACCCGGAAGCTGTAAAAATGGTGGAAAAAGGAAAAAACGTGCTGATGGTTATCTCGGAGAAGAAAACAAAGTACGCAAAAATAAATGAAACGATATTCTTGTGCGGCCTGCAGGGCGTGAATATACTTGGCTATATTGCATTCGTTTGATCTTAGATGAGTACGCTTAACGAAAAGACAGACAGTCAAAAATATAACAAAAAAGAAGAAATGAAGGACTTTATCCGCAAAATCGAAAGTATCATCGAGGTGGCGGTGTTAGCCCTGGCTTTTTATTTGATGTGGGGGAAATATTACCGGAAGCAGACTTTCCCGTACTATGGCAACGGGAAGTTCCTTCTCATTGCGGTTTACGTAATCATCTCGGTGATTATTCTGTTTTTGTGTGACAGTTTTAAATTCGGACACCGCAAGCTCTCGGAAATTTTGCCGGCGCAATGGGTCTCCATTTTTCTGATTAATTTTATTACTTATTTTCAGCTTTGTCTTATTTCCAATAAGATGCTGAAACCTTTACCGATGCTCATTCTTTCGGGTCTGGATTTTCTTCTTGCCGGACTCTTCTCATACGTTTACACGGCGATTTATCACCAAATCTACGTCCCGAAAAATATCGTGATGATTTACGGAAACGAAAAGGCCATCGATCTTAAATTTAAGATGGATGTGCGTTCCGATAAGTATAATATCACCCGGATTTTATCTTACGAGGAGGATCCGGATGTAATTCGCGGGGAAATCGTAAAGCACGATGCGGTAATCATCAATGACGTGCCTGCGGAAATCCGCAATGACATTATGAAATACTGCTACCAGCAGAGTATCCGTACTTATCTGGTTCCGAAAATTTCGGACATTATTACCCGCGGTGCGGAAGAAATCAGTCTGTTTGATACCCCTCTTCTCTCCATCAACAGTACCGGTTTGACTCCTGCGCAAAAGTTTGCAAAAAGGGCGCTGGATCTGCTGCTCTGCTGCATTGCCATGATTCCGGCAGGTCCGATTATGCTGATTATTGCGCTGTGCATAAAGCTGGAAGATCACGGTCCGGTTTTCTATCGGCAGAAGCGGGTTACGGAAGGCGGCAGAGTTTTTGAGATCCTCAAGTTCCGTTCCATGATCGTCGATGCGGAAAAGAATGGATATTCCATGGATCTGCGGGCTACGGACAAGGATCCGCGGATTACCAGAACCGGAAATGTGATTCGTGCCTGCCGTTTGGATGAACTGCCTCAGCTGTTTAATATCATCAAGGGTGATATGTCCATTGTGGGGCCGCGGCCGGAAAGAGTAGAGAACGTGGAAGCGTATTCCGCGGAAATTCCGGAATTCGAGTACCGGACCAAGGTAAAGGGCGGGCTTACCGGATACGCACAGATTTACGGAAAATACAATACTTCTGCCTATGACAAGCTTCGGCTGGACCTGATGTATATCGAAAACTATTCTTTCTTCCTGGATATAAAGCTTATCTTTATGACAATTCAGATTCTTCTGAAAAAAGAGAGCACGGAAGGGTTTGACAAGGCGGAGGAAATTGAGCAGAAGCGCAATGAACTTCTTGCAAAAAGCGCAGCAGCATTAGACTTACGAAATGAATAAACAGAAGCATATCCTGGTGATCTGTCAGTATTTCTACCCGGAGCCTTTCCGTATTAATGACATTTGCACGGAGTGGGTCCGGAGGGGATACAAGGTGACGGTGCTTACGGGCATCCCCAACTACCCCCAGGGGAAATTCTACGACGGATACGGTTTAAATAAAAAGCGGCGGGAAAGCTGGAACGGCATTGATATCATCAGAATACCGCTGATTGCGAGAGGACATAATCCCATTCAGCTTGTCCTCAACTACTTCTCTTTCCCTGTCAGCGGTTGGTTTTGGAATCGGTTTTCAAATCTGAAAGCGGATTATGTTTTTATGTTTGAAACTTCGCCGATGAATCAGTGCAAAATCGGATTGGGATACAAAAAAAAGCACAAGGTGCCGCTCTATCTTTATATGCAGGATTTGTGGCCGGAAAACGTGGAAATTATGACCGGTGTGCACAATAAGCTGGTAATCGGCGGAATTCAGCGCATGGTGGATAAGATTTACCGGGGCTGCGACCATATTTTTACCACCTCCGAAAGCTATGTGGAAGCGGTAAAAAAGAGGGGAATCCCGGCAGAGCGAGTGCATTACTGGCCCCAGTACGGAGAAGAATTCTACCGTCCGGCAAAGCGTACTGCCGTGGAAGAAATACCCATGGACGACAAGTTTAAAATAATCTTTACCGGAAATATCGGCTTTGCACAGGGCATGGATATTCTTCCGAAAACTGCGGAGTACCTGAAATCCCGCGGAGTAAAGGATGTAAACTTTGTGGTGGTTGGTGACGGCCGGTATCGTCAGCAGATGGAGCAGGATATCGATAGTGTCCGGGAGATGTTTACCATGGTGCCGCGGCAGCCTGCGGAAAGAATTCCCTCGCTGCTTGCAGCCTGTGATGCAGCCTTTTTTTCCTTTCAGGACAACGAACTGTGGAAAATGGTAATCCCCGCAAAGCTGCAAAGTTATATGGCCTGCGGGATGCCGGTGATTGCTTCGGCGGAAGGCGAAAGCGAAAAAATAGTGAAAGAGGCTCACTGCGGCGTCTGTACGCCTCTGGGGGATTACCAGGCCCTGGGAGACGCGATTATCCGAATGAAAAACGCAGATCTGTCCGAAATGCGGCAAAACAGTCTGGACTATTTTGCCCGGCATTTTGAAAAGAAAATGCTGATGGACTGGTTTGATGAATTTTTAAAATAATAGACGAGGAATACAATGTCAGAATTCAACGGGGCGACCTTAATGATTACAGGCGGAACCGGTTCCTTCGGGAATACGGTTTTAAAGCATTTTCTTACCACGGATATCGGAGAAATTCGTATTTTCTCCAGAGACGAGAAAAAGCAGGACGATATGCGTCACGATTTGCAGGCCAGATATCCGGAGTATGCGGGTAAGGTAAAATTCTACATCGGAGATGTGCGGGATCCCCAAAGCATCCGGGATGCCATGCCGGGAGTGGATTATGTGTTTCACGCGGCGGCTTTAAAGCAGGTTCCTTCCTGCGAGTTCTTCCCCATGCAGGCGGTAAAAACCAATGTTGAGGGTACGGACAATATGCTCCATGCCGCCATTGACGCCGGGGTGAAGCGGGTGGTATGCCTGTCTACGGATAAGGCAGCTTATCCCATCAACGCCATGGGCATTTCCAAGGCCATGATGGAGCATGTCATTTATGCCAATGCCCGGGTTGCTGCGGAAAGAGGCGGCACCGTCATCTGCTGCACCCGTTACGGCAATGTAATGTGCAGCAGAGGGTCTGTCATTCCGCTGTTTATCGATCAGATCAAGTCCGGAAATCCGATTACCATTACGAACCCGGCCATGACAAGGTTTTTGATGAATCTGGACGAAGCAGTGGATCTTGTAAAATTTGCTTTCAACAATGCCAATCCCGGCGATTTGTTTATTCAAAAGGCGGATGCATCCACCATCGGAGATTTGGCAAAAGCGGTGCAGCAGCTCTTCGGAGACACCGGTACCAACATTATCGGTACCCGGCACGGAGAGAAGCTTTATGAAACCCTGATGACCAGCGAGGAAAAACTTCGTGCGGAGGATATGGGAAATTATTTTCGGGTCGCTGCGGACAGCAGAGATTTGAATTACGATAAGTTTGTGGTTCAGGGTCAGGTGCAGACTATGGCGGATGAACCCTATACCAGCCACAACACCACGCTTTTGGATGTGGAGGGAACGGTAAAGAAGATTCTTACTACAGAATATGTGCAGGAACAGCTGGCACAGATGCGGGCATAGGGAGGAAAATCTGTCTTGTCCAGAGTCCTACTGATAAATTCCGTCTGCGGAACCGGAAGCACCGGAAAAATCTGCGTGGAAATTGCAAAAAAATATGAAGCGGAAGGCTGCGAGGTGAAAATCGCTTACGGCCGTCTGGAAAACGTGCCGGATGACTGCCGGAAATATGCGGTTCGGATCGGCAGCGATTTTGACGTGAAGCTTCACGGGGTATGCACTCGGGTTCTTGACAATCACGGTCTTTGCTCCCGCAGAGCCACCCGGGCGTTTTTGCGCTGGGCGGATGCCTACGATCCGGATGTTTTGTGGCTCCACAACATTCACGGCTACTATCTGAATTACGAGATGCTTTTTGCGTGGATTAAGACGCGTCCGTCGATGGAAGTGAAATGGACGCTTCACGATTGCTGGGCCTTTACGGGGCACTGTGCTTATTTTACCTACGCGGGATGCGATAAATGGCAGACCGGCTGCGGAGCGTGTCCGCAAAAGCGGTCTTATCCGGAAAGCAAACTGGCAGATCGTTCCGAAAAGAACTATCAGCAGAAGAAAAACGCATTTTGCGGCGTAAAAAAACTGACGATTATAACTCCGTCGAAGTGGCTGGCGAATCTGGTAAAAGACAGTTTTTTGCGGGAATACCCTACGGAAGTGGTATACAACCCCATTGATAAAGAAGTATTCAAGCCTACGCCCGGAGATTTTAAAAAATGCTGCCGAATCGAAGATAAGAAAATGATACTCGGCGTGGCCAACATCTGGGAGCCCCGGAAGGGCCTTGACGATTTTTTGAAGCTTGCGGCGCTGCTGGATGAAAGTTATGTGATCGTGCTGGTAGGACTTTCCGCAGAGCAGATCCAGAGCCTGCCGAAGAATATGATTGGAATCAAAAGAACGGATTCCGCAAAGCAGCTGGCAGAGATTTACACCGCTGCGGATGTGTTTGTGAACCCGACTTATGAAGATAATTATCCCACAGTGAATCTGGAAGCAGAGGCCTGCGGGACCAGAGTGATTACATATATGACCGGCGGTGCACCGGAAACGATCAGCCGGCCGGATTCTGCTGCGATTCCCTGCGGTGCGGAGAATATTCTTGCAGCATTGAAGTCGGTTTAGGAGAAGCGTATGAAATACAGTATAGAACCGATTTTTATTATTTTTCCTGCGATATGCCTTTTGGTTGGTATTTTGAATAAACGCAGAAATCCCATCGTCGATTGGCTCCTGGGTGCCGGCTTTATCGTGTTTTATTCTTTCTCTTTAAATGGTGCGGATTTAGAAAATTACAATATTCTGTACAATTTGATGGCTCGCGGTGTGCCTATTTCAAAGATTCACGGAGAAACCGGCTTCAACCTGATTATGCAGTTTTTTGCAAAATCGGGGGTGGACTATCTTGTGTTCCGCATTTCGCTGCTGGTAATTACCACGGTGGTTCTGTTTTTGTGCATACGCAAGTTCAGCGGGAATTTTGCTCTGTCGCTGTATTTGCTTTCCAGCATGTTTTTGATTTATACCATTTCTTCCTATCGGCAGTATATAACGATGGTGTTTTCCATTCTTTGGATGATCGTTTACGAAAAAGGGTATAAAAAGACGGCGATTATCGGAACCGCTTTACTAATGCTTTTCCATATTATCGCCTTCGTTCCTCTTTGTTTTTTGCTTATTTATCACGCTATGTCGGAACAGAGCCGCAAGGCGGCCGCAGGATTCCTCTGCAGAAATTTCCTGTTTCTTTTGTTCTTCTCCATGCTCCTTCGGCTGTTCGCTTACCTGGTATTGAAGACCGGCATATTGACGGAAATTTTGCGCAAATTTATCGGAAATTATGCGGATATCTCTCCCAGTTTGCTTTCTGCCGGTCTGATTTCCCGCATTGCGTTTTGGACTTTAATTACGTATATGTACAGCTTGAAGAAATCAGAGAACAATCTGCAGCGGATGCTGTTTTTGTTTTACAGTGTGGGAATGCTGCTGTACGTTATTGTTCCACTGGAGCTGGTAATGGGCCGCCTGATGAACAATGCAAACATTCTGTTGGTAATTCTGGTTCCGTGTCTGATTTTTGAGCCGTTTGCCGAAGGACATCCTGCGGAATTGACAGAGACCAAGAAAAAGAGTATTCGCTTGGCTGCCCTGGGATTGGTGCTGGTGGCTTTTGCCGTGCTGCTGAGCCAGTTGACAAAACAAGGCGGTTATTTTCCGTATGGAAATATTCTGTTTCAGCTGATTGCTGAATAATATATGAGCTTTCATTATTTTTGACCATGAAAAATATATTAAATACACGTTTAAGAAAAAATGTATCCTGGATATTTATAGGAAATGTGCTGCACTCTTTATTGGGTCTTTTGTTCGGGATGTATGTAGCACGGAAACTATCTTTAAATGACAATGGATTGGTGCAATATGCATCTTCTGTTACTGCATTTGTCAGCTGCATTGTTGGCCTTGGATTTTCCAGTTTGATTACAAGAGAATTTGCTGCTCATGAGGAGGATGCGGGAGATTATCTTTGTTCCTGCATTTTGACACAATGCGGTACCGGAACCATTGCGATTCTTCTCTTGCAGATATTTGTTACGATTACCAGTCCGGACGAACCGGTGTTGCGGTGGTTGATATTGGCCAATTCGTTGTCTATGGTCCTTGGTTCTCCGAATATTCTTGTGTATTGGTTCCGCTATAATAACAGAGCGGACAAAGTGGCCGTGGTAAGACTTCTTGCCTTTTGCCTTTGTGCCGTGGTCAAGGTCGTGGTGCTGGAGATGGAGTTGGGCATGATTGCCTACATCTATTCATCGCTGGTGGAAACGCTTCTGTTCAGTTTGTTCCTGATAAAAATGTATCGGGAGCAAAAGTGCCGCTCCTTCCGTTATTCTTTTAAAATTGTAAAATCTATGGTAAAGGTGTCCTATCCTTTCATTTTTTCCGCCTTACTGGTAACTATATATGCTCAGACGGATAAGGTGATGATTAAATCTTTAATGGACAACGAATCTGTGGCATTGTATACAGTTGCCGCTCATCTGGCCGGTGCCATTTCCTCAATTCCGTCTACTTTGATTGAAGGGTTCCGTCCGGAAGTTATGGAGAGCCGCATAAAAGACAGAAGTCTCTATTTGAAGAGATTTCGTCAGTTGTATGCCATTGTATTCTGGGCTTCTATTGCCTACTGTCTGGTGGTCAGCGTGTTTTCTCGGCAGATTCTCGTAATTCTATACAGTAAGAAGTACTTGGGTGCTGTGGATGCTTTGGCTCTGGTAGTTTGGTATTCGGCCTTTTCCTATATGGGATCCATTAACAATATGTATATGGTAGCAGAGGATAAACAGATCTGGGTGACCATCACAACATTAATCGGTGCACTGGCAAATGTAATCTGCAATTATGCTTTTATACCCATCTGGGGGATTATGGGAGCGGCTTTAGCTTCTCTTATTACCCAATTTTTTGCAAATTTTGTTACTTTCGGCTTGATTCCTTCGCTGCGACCCGGCTTTAAACTCATGCTGCAGGGAATCTTGTTGAAGGATGTCGGGTTAAAGGAGCTTGTGTCAGAGTTTAGAAAAAAGTGAGATTGGTTACGCGTATGATGTATTCTGGATCAATAAAAAAACACCTATTTATCAGTGATACTCCTTTTCAGACACTGAATATGATTAATGTCGCCTGGCATGAAAAAGAAAAAGGAACCGGAGATATTTTTGATCTATGTATTATCAACCAGTTCAATGCCGGGGAATATATGTATGAAAAGATTAGAGAGGCGGGCCTTTTTGATCATGTTATTCTTGTAAAAAAAGAAGATCGTCAGAGCATTCAAACCCAAATGCTTCGTCACCTGTTGGTGGCAAAAGATTATGTATTCGGGAAAAGCTTTTTAAAGCGGCATATACGGAAAGAGGACCGAAGCCTGGTGCTTGCCGGCGGATACAATTATGTATACTCTTCCGTGATGTCGCATATTGCAGTTGCATTACTTAAGCGAAACCCCGGTTGTAATTTTATTTTGGTAGACGACGGAACCGGAAGCTACAGCGGAGACATCGGGAAAAAGGGTGTAAATCATAAATATCATTCTTTGGCTTCATTGTTTTCCGGAGGGAAGGCGTTCACGAATCCTTCAAAACTGATGCTGAATTATCCGGAGTTCTTTTATGGATCCCGGGAAAATCTTAAAATAGAAGCTCTTCCAGAATATGAAGACTGTTTTTTGCAATTTCTTTATAGCTGTTTTGATTTACAGAGGGATACTAACACAGATAGAAAACTAGTTTTCCTTACGCAGCCATATACGCCGGCAGATCTTAACCGACAGGCGAATCTTCAGGTTTTAGATTGTATTTATCCTTATCGAGACAGTGTAATTGTGCGTACACATCCCAGAGATCCTGATTTGGATATTTATGGCAGCTTTTTCCTCGAGCAGCCGGTAGATTTATGGGAACTTCGGATTACACAGTTTCCGGATATCGGAGAGAAGGTGTTGTTGTCTTTTTATTCTACGGCACAGTTGACTCCGAAATTTCTTTACGATTATGAACCGTATTTAATTTTTGCATACCGACTGAATTCCGGAATTTCAGAGGCGTCTGCCAACGGAATACATAATATGGTGGAAAAAATTCGAAGTCTTTACCGCCAGCCGGAAAAGATATTTGAACCGAAAACCAAAGATGAATTGGAATCATTGTTAAAGAGGCTTATGTAAACTTTGGAGAATAATTATGTGGAAAAATAACGGAAAAATTAAACTTTTAATTATCGTGGGAACCCGGCCGGAGATTATCCGGCTCAGCGCGGTGATTACCAAGTGCAGAAAATATTTTGACACCATTCTTGCCCATACCGGACAGAATTACGATTACAACCTGAACGGCGTGTTTTTTAAGGACCTGAAGCTGGCGGATCCGGAAGTTTACATGGATGCGGTGGGGGAAGACCTGGGTGCGACCATGGGCAATATTATCGAGAAGAGCTATAAGCTGATGGCAGAATTAAAACCTGATGCGGTGCTGGTGCTGGGCGATACCAACTCCTGCCTGTCCGTTATCGGTGCAAAGCGTCTTCATATTCCGATTTTTCACATGGAAGCCGGAAACCGCTGCAAGGATGAATGTCTGCCGGAGGAAACCAACCGCAGGATTGTGGATATCATCAGCGACGTAAATCTGGCATACTCCGAGCACGCCAGGAGATATCTGGCAGACTGCGGGCTGCCCAAGGAAAGAACCTATGTAACCGGTTCTCCCATGGCAGAAGTTCTGCACAACAATCTGGCAGAAATCGAGGCTTCCGACATTCACGAAAGACTGGGCCTGAAAAAGGGCAGTTATATTCTGCTTTCCGCCCACCGAGAAGAGAATATCGACACCGAAAAGAATTTCGTCAGCCTTTTTTCCGCGATCAATAAAATGGCGGAAAAATATGATATGCCCATCCTTTACAGCTGTCATCCCCGGTCAAAAAAGCGTCTGGAGGCCAGCGGTTTTGCATTGGATCCCAGAGTCATCCAGCATGAACCTCTGGGTTTTCACGATTACAATTGTTTGCAGATGAATGCTTTCTGTGTGGTCAGCGACAGCGGGACCTTGCCGGAGGAAAGCGCCTTTTTTACTTCGGTAGGAAAACCTTTCCCTGCAGTATGCATCCGCACATCCACGGAAAGACCGGAGGCGCTGGATAAGGCCTGCTTTATTCTCTCCGGCATCGATGAACTGGGGCTGCTGCAGTCTGTGGACACCGCGGTGGAAATGAACCGCAGCGGAGATTTCGGTATTCCGGTACCGGATTACATCGAAGAAAACGTGAGCAGCAAGGTGGTGAAAATCATCCAGAGTTACGTGGGCGTGGTCAATAAAATGGTTTGGAGAAAATTCTGATGAATATACTGATTACCGGCGCCAAAGGTTTTGCGGGAAGAAATTTAACGGAAAATCTGAAGGCGATCCGCGACGGAAAAAACAGAACAAGACCCGGAATTCACATCGATAAAATCTACGAGTACGATGTGGACAATACGCCGGAGGAGCTGGATGCGTTTTGCGCAGACTGCGATTTTGTGTTTCACTTCGCCGGGGTCAACCGGCCGAAGGATCCTGCGGAATTTCTGGCAGGAAATTTCGGTTTTTCCTCTGTGCTGCTGGAAACATTGAAAAAGCATAATAACAAGGCGCCTGTGGTGCTTTCATCTTCTATTCAGGCTACTTTGATCGGCCGTTATGATTCTGACTACGGCAGAAGCAAAAAGGCGGGAGAAGAGTTATTTTTCAAATACGCAGAGGATACCGGTGCAAAGGTTTTTGTGTACCGTTTCCCCAATCTGGCGGGCAAGTGGGTGCGTCCCAATTACAATTCTGCGGTAGGAACCTTCTGTTACAATATCGCCCATGATCTTCCCATTCAGATTAACGATAAGAATACGGTAGTGGAGCTGCTCTTTATCGACGATCTGCTGGAGGAAATGTATGATGCCCTGGAGGGAAAAGCGCACCGCTGCAGCTTTGACGGAATTGACACGGTGTTCTGCGAAGACGGAAGATATTTCGGTGTACCGGTTACCCATAAGGTGACCCTGGGTTATATTGCGGAATGCCTGGAAAAGTTCCGCAGTCAGCCGGAGACGCTGCAGATGCCTTCCATCCCGACGGGAAGTTTTGAAAAGAAGCTTTACAGTATGTATCTTTCCTATCTGCCCAAAGAGAAGATCGCATTTCCGCTCAAGATGAACGAGGATGCGCGGGGCAGCTTTACGGAGCTTTTAAAGACCGCAGACCACGGCCAGTTCTCCGTGAATATTTCCAAACCGGGGATTACGAAAGGTCAGCACTGGCACAACAGCAAGTGGGAATTCTTTATCGTTGTTTCCGGTCACGGATTGATTCAGGAAAGAAAGCTGGGCACGGATGAAATCATCGAGCTCGAGGTCAGCGGAGAGAAAATCGAGGCGGTGCACATGCTGCCCGGCTATACCCACAATATTATCAATTTAAGCGAAACAGAAAACCTGGTTACTGTTATGTGGGCCAATGAGCCTTTCGACAGTCAGCATCCTGATACATTTTACGAAAAGGTTTAATATTGAAGAACGAAGTATTCAGTCAGCAGCATTTTATTCGTACGCTTTTGGACGGACAAAAAGAAATATCCAACGGAGAAGTTTTAGTAAGACAGCGGGCTCTTGGCCTGGATTACCTTGTCTCTCCTTATCTTGTTGCGGATGTCGCACCGGACTATTCTTCCACAGATTTTGCGGAGAAGGACAGTCTGATTTTTTCTATGGGCGAATATATGAAAAAGCGGTTAACTGCGGACGGGTACTTGTGCTTTGTGGTGGCGGATTCCCGAAGCAATTTTCAGCTGGTGCTTTCCATCCGCGGGAAGGATACAAAAAAGCTGGACGAATATTTTATTGATTTTCGGCACAGGTTGCTTATGGAATTCGGTGTGGATTTTTTTATCGGCATTGGTAAAACCGTGGTCAATCTTCGCGATGTTTGCGAATCCGCTTCCGATGCCAGAGAGATGCTCGGGTTCCGTTTTTCTTACGCGGATCGGGGCGTAATCAATATAAACAATCTGGTTCCTTTCCGCAAAAGTGCGATGATCGGGCCGAATATGGTTTTTGAAAAAGTAATCGAAAGCTTTGAGTCCTGCAATCTGGGGCAGATGTCTCTGCGCATTGATGAACTGGTGGAATATGTACGCCGCCGGCCCAATGTGTCCAAGACCAGCATTCGTAGAACCATGATTGAGCTGATGATTCGCATTTTGAACATTGCGTCCAATGCGGAAATCCCGGTGGAAGATGTGCTGGACGGCAGGGAACCCTACAATTGGATTTTGCAGCAGAACCATACGGAAATCATCGTGGAATGGATTATGCAGGTGAGCGCGGAGCTGATTTCCCGCATGAAGGCGCAGCAGGAAAACCGGGTAAATGCAACGGTAAAAAAGGCATGTGTCTATATTGAAGAGCATCTGAGTTCTCAGGATTTGGGACTTGCCAGCGTCAGCGATTATGCAGGATTGTCCGCCTCCTATTTCAGTCAGTTGTTTAAAAACGAAATGGGGGTAGGTCTCAACAATTATATTTCGGATTTGCGTATCCAGCGGGCGAAAGAGCTTCTGACAAAAACAAATCTTACCAACGAAGAAATTTCCCTGCAGAGCGGATTCTCAACCGTGCATTATTTTTCGCGGGTTTTCGGTAAATCTGTGGGAATGACGCCGGGACAATATCGGAAAAAGGAGCAGCAAAAATAATGTGGAAGGCAACCAAAGATGTTCTCTGGATATTGAATAAAAAAGAACGCAGATTTGCCTTGCTGCTGGGTATCATGATGCTCTTCGGTGCAATTATGGAATCGCTCAGCGTATCATTAATCCTTCCGCTGGTTTCTGCTATTTCCAATACCGAATCCTGGTCGGAGACTTTTGGAGCAAAGTTCATCTGTAATTTGTTCGGAATCTCCGATCAAAGAACCTACATTAAATTGATGCTTGCCAGCCTGATGGTGATGTTCCTGGTAAAGAATGTGTATCTGATTGCGGAAAGATACATTCAGAACTCTTTTATCGCGAAAAGCCGTTTAAAAATGCAGACTCGTCTGATGCATCGCTATGCCCGGAAGAACTATGATTTTTTCCTGAATTCCAGCTCCGGAGAAATCGTGCGGATTATCAATGGCGATACCGTGCAGGCGTTTTCGGTGCTGATGGCGGTGCTGTCCTTCTACACGGAAGGAATGGTTTGCATCATTCTTTCCGTAACCCTGGTGGTTATCAGTCCCAAAATATCCTGTTTTTTGATTGTAATGCTGATTCTGGAGATGCTCCTGATTACCAAAGTGATTACGCCTATTAATGCCCGCCTGGGGCAGCAGAATCGGACGGACAGCGCCCTGGCAAACAAGTGGATGCTGGGGCTTCTCAACGGAATCAAAAGCATTAAAGTAAGCGGCGCTGCGGACTATTTTGAATCTCAATACGATTACTACGCGAATCGAACCATCGATACGCAGCGCAAAAATCAAACCCTGACGCATATTCCAAAGCTGATTATAGAGACGATTTCCGTGGTAGCAGTGCTGGGCATGGTTCTGGTGATGGTGCAGACCGGCGCAGAGCTGTCTTCTCTGCTTCCCATTTTGTCTGCCTTTGCGGTTGCTGCCATCCGGCTGCTTCCCTGTGTCAGTATTATCAGTGCGGATCTGAATAACTTGAAGTTCTGGGATGGTGGTCTGCGAAATATTATAGCAATATTAGAGGAGGACGAGGATTCGGAAGAAGAGGAATCTTCCGATGCGGAGTGTTTGCCTCTCAGCTTTAACGACGGAATTCAATTCCGAAATATTTCGTACCGTTATCCGGGCTCGGATCGCAGCGTCCTGGAGAACGCATCCCTGGAAATTAAAAAAGGGCAGTCTGTAGGAATCGTGGGTCCCTCCGGCGCGGGAAAAACCACGACAGTGGACATTATCCTCGGTCTGCTGAAGCCGGAGCAGGGCGAAGTTCTGGTGGACGGTGTGAATATTGAAGACAACATGCGCGGCTGGCTGTCCCGACTGGCTTATATTCCGCAGCAGATTTTCTTAATGGATGATTCCATTAAGCACAATGTTGCCTTCGGAATTCCGGAGGAGGAGATCTCCGAAGCGAAGGTGTGGGAAGCCTTGAAGGATGCCCAGCTGGATGATTATGTCCGCAGTCTGCCGCAGGGAATTGAAACCGGTGTGGGTGAGCGGGGCATACGTCTTTCCGGCGGACAGTGCCAACGCATCGGTATTGCCCGGGCCTTGTATAACAATCCGGATATTCTGGTTTTTGATGAAGCCACGTCTTCTCTGGATAACGAAACCGAAAAGGCTATTATGAAATCTATTGACGGTTTGAAGGGACGGAAGACCATGCTGATTATTGCACATCGCCTCACCACCATAGAAAATTGCGATGTGATTTACAAAGTAAACGGCGGAAGCATTACAAAATCATAAATAATTGCAAATATACAAAGAAAGTATAATTTCTCCTTCTTTCGGACTGTGCAATAATGTAGTGTACAAAACTGAAAGAAGGTTTTTTTATGTCAAAATTGGCAGTAATAACCGCACGTGGAGGTTCTAAAAGAATCCCGAAAAAAAACATTAAAGATTTTTGCGGAAAACCGATTATGGCTTATTCCATCGAAGCGGCTTTGGAAAGCGGACTGTTTGATGAGGTTATGGTTTCCACGGACAGCGAAGAAATCGCGGAAGTCGCGCTGAAATACGGGGCGAAAGTTCCTTTCTACAGAAGCGAAGCAACCGCCAACGACTTCGCGGGAACGGGAGACGTGCTCCGGGAGGTCATTGGGGAGTATAAAAACCGGGGAATGGAATTCGACTATATGTGCTGCATTTATCCTACGGCTCCCTTTGTGACCGGAAAGAAACTGCAGGATTCCTTTGCGATGATGGATGCGGACGAGGCCGTCAGCGGCATCAGCCCGGTACTGTCTTTTTCTTATCCTCCCCAGAGAGGTTTTTATTTAAGAGACGGCGTTCGGGTATTGGTAGATCCGAAGTCCCAGCCCTGCAGAAGCCAGGATCTGGAGACCATTTATCACGATGCGGGACAGTTTTACTGGTACCGCATGGCACTTTGGGGGAAGGGCGGCAAGCATCTTTCTCTGATTATTCCGGAAAGCGAAGCACAGGATATCGACAATCTGGAAGACTGGAAAATGGCGGAAATTAAATTCCGGATGATGGCGGAAAACAAATAATAAAGAGTACAGTATGAAGAAGACAGACCGAATTGAACTCGACAATTTAAAGCAGAATACTTTTCAAAAGATATTTGCGCATCGCGAGCTGTATCTGCTGCTTTTGCCTGCCTTTATTGTTACGGTCATCTTTAAATACGTTCCGATCTACGGGCTGCAGCTGGCGTTTAAAAACATGAAGCTGGGACAGACCATTGCCGGCGCGAAGTGGGTAGGATGGGATAATTTCCGCAGATTCTTTTCCACCGGCGCGTTTACCCGTACGGTAAGCAATACGCTGAGCATCGGTCTTTTGTCGCTGCTGACTTTCCCGCTGCCGATTATTCTGGCGCTGCTGCTGCACAACTGTGAAAACAAATTTATCAAAAAAAGCGTACAGACCATTACCTATATTCCGAATCTGATTTCCGTGACGGTTACCATGAGCATCGTACTGCTGTTCTGCAGCAATTCCACGGGCTTTATCAATCTGTTTCTGAAGCGCTTCGGAATGGAGACCATTCCTTTCATGAGCAAGGATGTGTTTGTCCGACCCATGTATATCCTTTCCGGCATCTGGACCTCGACCGGATACAGTGCGGTGATTTATCTGGCATCTTTGTCTTCGGTCAATCAGGAACTGGTGGATGCCTCCAAGGTGGACGGCTGCTCCAAGCTGCAGCGTATCCTTCATGTGGATCTGCCGCAGATTACGCCTACCATTGTGACCCTGCTGATCATGAATCTGGGCGGTTTCTTCGGTGCATCCACGGAAAAAATGCTGATGATCCAGACCGATTTGAATCTGGCGGCATCGGAGGTTATCGGTACTTATACCTATAAAATCGGTATGCTGGACCGGCAATACGGGTATTCCGTCGCGGTCAGTTTATTTACCAATTTAGTGAACTTTATTATGCTTCTGACGGCCAACTACATCTCAAAGCGCGTGTCGGATTCGTCATTGTTTTAAGGGAGGGGAGAATATATGCGTAAAAGTGATCTTTATACCATTCAGACCAGCCCGAAAGACAAGGTTTTAAACATTATTATAGCAATAGTTTTGACCGTTATCGGGCTGCTGGCTCTGTATCCTCTGTGGATCGTGTTTATCTGCTCGATTTCCGATCCGGGTGCAATCAGTTCCGGAGAAGTGTTTCTTCTTCCCAAGGGAATCAATACAGAGGCTTACAAAATTCTGCTGGAAAACAAAAATCTTTGGATTGGTTACCGCAATTCTCTGATTTATACCGTGGTGGGAACCACGCTGCAGATGCTTGTTACCACCCCGGCGGCCTTTGCTCTTTCCCGGAAATCTCTGCCGGGAAGAAAATGGCTCATCCTGTTCTTCCTGTTCACCATGTATTTTTCCGGCGGAATGATTCCTACTTATCTGGTGGTGAAAAAACTGGGTATGGTCAATACTCCCTGGGCGCTTCTGATTCCGGGACTGGTGGGACCTTACAATCTGATTATTGCCAGAACTTATTTTGAAAATGCCATCCCGGAGGAAATCTACGAGGCGGCCAAGCTGGATGGGGCAGGCTGGTTCAAGAGCTTTGTAAAGATTGCATTGCCCCTGGCAACGCCGGTGCTGGCAGTTATGGTATTGAATTTCGCTCTGGGTCACTGGAACAGTTATTTTGATGCCTTGATTTACATCAGTGACGATAAAATTCAGACCCTGCAAGTGTTTATCAAAAGAATTACCACGACGGCAACATCCACCCTGGAGTCTGCGGACGGAACCATTGCACTGGAAGAGCTGATTGCCTCCTTCCGAAAGACGCAGCTGCTGAAATATGCGGTGGTCGTGGTATCTTCGCTGCCGATGATTCTGCTGTATCCGTTTATCCAAAAACACTTTGTCAGCGGAATTATGCTGGGCTCCGTAAAAGAATAGTTATCGTTTGTGCAATATTTGTACATTTTGCATATCGCACTTCGAATTAGATTAAGAAAGGAACAGTTAACGATGAAAAAGATTTTAGCCATTTTGCTGGCGATGATAATGGTCCTTGGACTGGCTGCCTGCGGTCAGGAAGAGGCCCCCATTGATGTCAGCGACGCAGACGCTTCCATCTGGAATGTAGAAGGCACTATGTTCCCGCTGAAAAAGCCGGTAACATTTACGGTTCTAACCTCCGGCTCCAGAGGCGCAGATATCAACACGATTGCAGAAAATGATGATTTTAAGGCGCTCTGCAAAGCTACCAACGTGTTCTTTGATTTTGTATATCTGGGACAGTACGATGATCCCACATCCCGGGATAACCTGCAGAACCGTCTGATGGGCGGAGATTACGGCGACGCAATCATGTCTTTCTACGTGGATACGCTGAGCATCGCAGATATTCAGGACTTGTCTTCTACCGGAATTCTTGTTCCGCTGACCAAGTACATGAATGATGCCAAGGTAATGCCGAATTTCAACCGTGAAATCGTAATAAATCATCCGTCCATCTTTACCAACATGAAGGCTAACGACGGCGAGGCCTATTATTTTGCCGGCTGCTCCGAAATCAATGCTTATACCGCAGATGAAGGTCTTCTGATGGTAAACAGCGCATGGCTGCAGTCCTGGAAGGATGCCAGAGGTCTGGATCATTCTCCCGCAACCATGGAAGAGTTTGAAGATATGCTGCAGTACTTTGCGGAAGCAGACCTGAACGGCAACGGCAAGAAGGATGAAATTCCGTACTTCATGACCCAGGGTACCTATGCAGGATGCATGACGCTGGAGCACGCCATGGGTATGTACGGTATCGCTACCAAGGACTCTACCGCCGATATGGATATCATGATCGACGATAACGGAAAGTGCGATTACGTTTATACCACAGATACCTACAAGGAAGCTCTCAAGAAATTTGCCGAATGGTACAGCAAGGGCTACATCTGGGAGGAAATCTTTACCGGAAACTCCGAAACTGTAACAAACGTAGTAAGCAATGCGGCAAACAACTTCGGTCTTTGCAATGTATGCGAGAACATCAAGGGCTTTGAGCCCATGCTGCCGCCTGCTATCGAAGGCTATCAGGCAAAGTATCATATGCATCCGTCCGTAAGACTGGGTGTGCGTCAGCCCTTTGCGGTAATTACCGACAAGTGCGAGAATCCGGAAATCCTTGCGGCATGGATGGATCTGTTCTATCAGTTTGATAACTACATGCTCTTTAAGAACGGCAAGGCAAATCTGGATGCCGGTGTAGTAAAATATGAAAACGGCAAGTATATCTTCAATACAGGCGTTAAGACAGAGCTTCAGCCCAGCCAGTACGGTCTGAGAAGCTTCCTTGACGGCGTGGAACTGGATACCATCGACAACTTCAGCACCAAGGTGGACCTGGATTCTTACTACGGCGAACAGGCAAGAGTAAAGGGTTACACCATGTTCCAGGAAGCAGGAATCTGGAATCCGACAGCAAACCTCTGGCCGCGCTGCACCATCCTTCCCGAGTATCAGGAAGACTATGCATTCAAGTATACGGATGTTTCCTCTACATTAGCGGAATACCGGGCAAAGTTCCTTACCGGAGAGTACAGCATCGATGAAAAGTGGGACGAATTCCAGGCTCAGCTGGTAAAACTCGGTGTAAATGATATGAGAGATATCATCCAGAAGAGTTACGACGCTTTCGTTAACAAGTAATTCCAATCCCGGAGCAAATTCATGGCAACTGTTGAACTGAAAAACATCAAAAAAGTATATCCCTACGTTGAGGAAAAGAAGAAGCGCTGGGGCCGCAAAAGAAAAAAGGCCCAGGAAGAGGAGATTCTTCAGGATAAGGCAAACCTTCAGATTACAGACGAAGGCGTTGTTGCAGTACAGGAATTCAATCTGGACATCGCCGACAAGGAGTTTATTGTTCTTGTCGGCCCGTCCGGATGCGGAAAATCCACTACGCTGCGTATGATTGCCGGTTTGGAGGAAATTTCCGGAGGCGAACTGTATATCGGCGGAAAGCTGATGAATAC
>JAZUKP010000031.1:0-12920 GCA_045643345.1 Anaerovoracaceae bacterium
GAGAAGTCCGCCGTCCTTGCCCACTTCGTCCAGCACCTTCTTGGCGCGGTCGAGGCATTCTTCCTTGGTACCGTGACCCAGAATGCTGCAGGGCATGCCGCCCATCAGTGCGCAGTTGGGCAGTTCTTTGTGCATTTCGAAGAAATCGTCGTTTTCCGGCAGCAGGGTAATCACGCCCTTGCCGTAGTCTTTGAAGTAATCCTTCAGTCTTAAAATATTTCCTTCGGTAAAGATCAGAATGTTCTGCTTCTTTTCCTGCACGATGTCCAGGTAACCCTTCAGCTCCGGCAGATAGAATTCCTCGAACTGGGCGGGGCTCATAAAGTTGTGGGCCAGCATGGCCAGCAGACCATCGTAGCAGAAGCCCGGATTCTGACCTTCCGGCATTTGGGAAAGCCCTGCGATGGCGGGCTTGTAGAACATGGCGCCCATGGCGTCGATGAGCTTGTGCAGTTCTTCCTTGTTTCTGCGCATCAGTACGGAGGCGCCGCGGATGCCGAAGAGGAAGCCCAAAATGTTTTCCATGGACATCTGGGGCAGGGGGTTGGGAGCTACTCTGGGCGGCAGACCGTATTCCTTGGTCATAATCTGGTTGATCTTGCCGGAGAAGCCCATGAACTGCATCAGTTCGCCCAGAGACTGCATGACCTTGTTCAGGTCGGTTTCCGCGCCCCACCAGTCAAACTTGTTGGGCATGCCCTTTTCCCAAAGGGTCTTCATGTAGTTGGCGGTAAGGTCGCCGATATCTTCCGGCTGAAGAACGTGCACGTCGTGAACCGAAAGGCTTTCCGCTTCGTCGTTTACTTCATAGGTTTTGGAGTCCAGCGCCTTTGCCAGACGGTAGGGGTTGCGGATGCCCAGGTCGTTGAGCATATCAAAGTTGTAGGTTTCCTGATGGTGCCGCACCACCTTTTCCATAATACTGAAGTCGCTGAGGGCTTCCGAAAGCTTGTAGCCGGCGTCCAGGATCTTCCAGGTTACAAAGAAAGATACGATGGGCGGGCGGTCTTCGTTTCTGCAATTTGCCGCGTTCCGGACCAATCCGGTGCGATAGGCAAGCAGTTCTTCGTTGGTCATAGTTCTACCTCGCATATTGGTAACATAGTATATATTCTTTATGCGTTAATTATAACATATAAAATAAGAAAGAATCAACGAAGCCGCCGCTTTTTGTATTTCTCCTTTGACCTGCGCCCGCCGGAAGCATATTATTTAAGAGAGGCGGAAGATTCTCCGCGCACTTTCGCATATTCGGTGCGGCGCGGAAAAGCCTTTTAAAAAACGATTTTTGTTTTTAATGTTTTTTTAATCTTCCATGAATGGTTCTTTGATTTTTGCAGTGCATAATGCACTTGTGAAATGTCAAAGGAGGTAACACGGATGGATCAATTTGAAATGACAGAAAAGCTGGTGGAAAAGACCGGCACCACATTTGAAGAAGCAAAGGCTGCACTGGAATCCAGCGGCTGGGACATGCTGGACGCAGTGATCCTGCTGGAAAAGCAGGGAAAAACCGCGGCAAAGAGCGGCAGCTATACCAGCAAAGCGGGAAAAGCTCCCGCAGACGAAGCGGTGGAGCTGGAAGACCTGGAGGATACTTACGATAAGTCCCGGTTCAAGAACGCAAAGGACGGCAGCGGCGAAGGAAAAGACGGCTTCCGGCGCTTTCTGGAAAAGGCCAGAGTCTTTCTTTTTGAAAACAAGCTGCGGGTGTTCAACGGCAAGGGAAAAGAAATTGTCAGCATGCCCATTCTCTTTGCAGGTCTGATTTTCCTGCTGGCCTTCTGGTTCGTACTGATTCTGGTAATGCTGTCGCTGGTCAAGGGCTGGCGCTACAGATTCTCCGGAAAGGACCTGGGCAAGGATTCCGTCAACGGAGTTGCGGATGCCGTAGGTGACGCCGTGGAGAAGATGGGAAAAGACATCAAAGAGAAAATCAACGAATCGAAAGAGCATTAACGCAATCGGAGGCAGTGTATGTCCGGCAGGATATTGATTATCGAGGATGAAGAAAAAATCGCCCGCTTTGTAGAGCTGGAGCTGGTTCATGAGGGATACGCGGTGGAAAAAAGAACCGACGGCAGAACCGGTCTGGAGGCTGCGGAAAACGGCGGGTATGACTGCATTTTGCTGGACATTATGCTTCCGGAACTGAACGGTCTGGAGGTACTGCGCCGGCTGCGGAAAACGTCCGATGTGCCGGTAATTATGCTCACCGCCCGGGATGCGGTGATGGATAAGGTCTCCGGACTGGATATGGGGGCCGACGATTACGTGACGAAGCCCTTTGCCATCGAGGAGCTTTTGGCCCGCATCCGGCTGGTCATGCGCAAGACCGAGAAGCAGAGCAAAAGCCGGGAGCTTTTAGAGTACGGGCCTTTAAAGCTGTGGGTGGACCGTCACGAGTTAAAATGGGGAGAAGACAGCATCGAGCTGACCGGAAAGGAATTTGCGCTGCTGCAGGTTCTTTTGGAGAACAAGAATATCGTTCTTTCCCGGGAGACGCTGCTGGAAAAAGTCTGGGGTTACAACTACATGGGGGAGACCAACATTGTGGACGTGTACGTGCGCTACATCCGGTCCAAAATCGACGATGTGTACGGGGTGAAGATGATTCAGACCGTCCGGGGCGTGGGCTACGCCATAAAAGAGTAAGAGCAGATGGAGAAGAAACCGAACTATTCCGGCAATTCCATAAATTTTCGCATTACAGCCGCCGCAGTGGCGGGACTGTTCTTTTCCTTTGCGCTGATTGACGCCGTTGTGCTGGGGGCGGATCTGTATCCGCTGTTTTCGCAGCAGTTTTCTTCCGGGGCGGACTGGGGTCCGGAGTTCTGGAAGGCGGTGGCTGCGGAGCAGTCTGTGCTTCTGCGCAGTCCGAAATACGTAATACTGTTTGCGGCGGAAGCCTTGATTCTGCTGCTGAAGGCGGTCATCAGCACCCGCAGCGTGGGAAAAAAGCTGAAGCCCGTGGAAGAATTGTCCAAAATGGCCATGGAGCTTTCGGCTCACGAGGACGAGTTCAACGAGGAAAAGCTGAAATCGCTGGAGGCAGCCATCGACAAAATCCGGCCGGCGGATGACGACGCATTTCTGGACAGCGGTGACCGGGAGCTGGAGGGCCTGGAGCTGGCGGTCAACGGGCTGGTGCGGCGCATGCAGGATTCCTACGTGCAGCAGGCCCGCTTTGTGTCGGATGCCTCTCACGAGCTGCGCACCCCTATTGCGGTGATCAAGGGCTACGCGGACATGCTGGACCGCTGGGGCAAAACGGATGAAAAGATTCTGAACGAATCCGTGGACGCCATCAAAAGCGAAAGCGAACGCATGAGCTACCTGGTGGAGCAGCTTCTGTTCCTTGCCCGGGGCGACAGCGGAAAAACCAAATTAAAGATCGAGGAATTCGATTTATTCGATTTGATGCACGAGGTCTGGGAGGAATCCAAAATGATCGATCCGAACCACGAATACGTGCTTCGGTCGGCAGGGCCCATCCGGATGAAGGGCGACGAAGCCCTTTTAAAGCAGACCGCCCGCATTTTAACGGACAACGCCTCCAAATACACGCCCAAGGGCGAGAGCATCGTTCTGCGCGCCGAGAATAAAGACGGCGAAATCTCTTTTTCCGTGGAGGACAACGGAGTGGGCATTGCCAGGGAAAGCCTGCCCTATCTCTTCGATCGCTTCTACCGTGCAGATGCGGCCCGGTCCGGATCCACCGGCGGCACGGGTCTGGGGCTTGCCATTGCAAAATGGATCGTAGACCGCCATGGCGGCTTCTTCCGGGTTGTTTCCCGGGAGGAAATCGGAACAAAAATCAGTGTAGTATTTCCGGGGCAGGAATAATGCCCCGGTTTTTTGTTGGGGAGGGAGCGGGCGGATTCACCCAACCGGCTTCCGCCCCCGTCAGTGGGACCATATTTCAGGGATTTTTCCCGGCAGCACGGCGATTTTTCTGTGCCCATGGCTGGTAAACACGCCGCAGTACTCTCCTATTTGCATTTTCCCGGATTTCAAGTTATCATAAGATGATTTATTTTGTCGGAAACAATAGGAGAGAATATTATGAATAATACAAAAACGATGTCCAAACTTTTGGCGCTGCTGCTCTGCGTTGTTATGGTGCTGACCCTGACAGCCTGCGGCAAGCCGGACCCCAAGAAGGCGGCCGCCGCCAAGGTGGAAGAGCTTTGTAAGGCCATTCAGTCTGCCGATCTGAAGAAGGTGGCGAAGCTCACCGGTGGAGATGAAAGCCTGGAGGGTACCGATGAAATCCCCGGTCTGCAATCTCTGGTTCAGGAGGTTATGTCCTCTGTAAAGTATTCGCTCGGCGAGGCTGTGGTGGAGGAAAAGACCGCCAAGGTGCCGGTGCATTTTACTTTTGACGATCAGAGCGAGATGTTTGCCGCCGCTTTTAAGAATTACTTTGCAAAGGTGATGGAGCTGGCATTTACTTCCGCATTTTCCGAAGATGTCGAGGAGCCTACCGAGGAAGAGCTGACAAAGCTTTTAGAAGACTGCCTGAAGGACGCCCAGGCCACCGTAAAGGAGAAAAAGACTGCGGAAAAGGACGTTACCTTTGCCCTGAAGCAGGACGACAAGGGCGATTGGAATTTTGAAACCTTTCCGGAAGCGCTGGCGGATGTAATCACCGGAAATATTATCTCCGTGCTGACAAGCCTGAATCTGGGACTTTAAAGGCTCTGCGGCACCCGGTGTTTGGGCCGGATTACAAAGGCTCGGCACCTGGGCCGGATCAAATAGCATCCGGCGTTTGAACCGAATCACAAAAGGACCCCGTGGGGGTCCTTTTTGCGTGCTGCGGGAGTTTGCAGCAAATCGTCTTGTATTTTGGAAGGCCGGAAAAAGTGTTTATATAAGGTTCATGGTATTGTCGCTGCTCTTGACTTTTTTGTCGGCTTTTGTTTCGGACTTTTGGTTATTTGCCGCTTTGTTCTCTGCCGGGGCTTCGATTTTTTCCATGTTTTTCCCTCTCGCCAATGTTTTCTCCGCAAATTTATTGAAGCTTTTTGCGTATTTCTCGACATTCGGGCGTCCGTCTTCATTCACTTCAATATCAAATTTGCCTTCGCCGTGAAAAACGCTGTTTGCTATACAGCGCAGTTCCTGCGGATGGATGCAAAAATCGGCTTTAAAACTATCCAGTGATACCGAACTGATATTGTTGATATTCTGCAGTCCACGGTATATATCCGGGTGTGTATCGCTGAGGGCCTGGAAATCTTCGATAAAGTTTTTCCCGCCCGTAGGGCCGTTATCCCTAACACCGGAGAGGAGATGTTTTGCGATGGGAACGCCTAAGAACGACGCCTGGGAAATATCTATCAGCGTTATATCCTCCTGATTATACTTGACATACTGTTCCGCCACATTTTCCAGCAAATTAGAAAAAGTCCCTAAATCAATTTGCGCAGAATTTAAGTCTTCTATCTTTTTTATATCGTCCTCATTTTTTACAAACACGGAATACATTTTGTCTCTGTTGGGGTTCTTAACGGTGGGTTTTCTTTCGAATTCCTGTTTCATGTTTAAGAGCATCTTCATTGCAGCCAGAAGATTTTTGTTTTGCGGCTTTGCCAATTCCGGAACAGAAACCTCTTTTAAATTCGATAATTTCAGGTTTATGTAATCCTTTATTTTCTCCATTCCGAAGAGCAGATTCTTTGCGGCGATTTCTCCGTTGTTATTGTCTTCCCGGACATTTCCGATCAATTCCATGGTCGAGGCAATGTACTCTTTCTTTTGATCCGTCAGCATATCTTTTTCCATAATCTCGTCGAAGCTGTAGCCATCCCTCATCATGGAGGAAATGACATGGGTGGTAAGACCTCCGCGGGCTACATCGGAATTAAGAGCTTTGGCATTTGCATGAAGATGTTCTTCAAGGTAGCTCTTCTCCCCGAGGATTGCCGGGTATTTTCCGTCGAGTTCTAGCTGACGGGCTTTGAATTCTTTCATAGAGGCTATGTAGTCTTTAATGCCGGGCGCTCTATTTTTGGAAACGCGTTCCAAAAGGGCCGTTTTTTCCTTTGCATTGAGTGCGGCATCCTTAAAGAATTCTTTTGTCTCCGTCTGAATCTTCCGGGGGTAGTTGCTGGCTGCCAGTTGGCCCAGTTTGTTTTGCATATCATTATAAAATTTGTCGCCTTGTATGCGTTTGCCGCCCCGTGCGGTACTCAGACGATCTCCCAGTTGAAGGGAACCGAGATACTTGGATTCGAGCTCTAATTCCCGCATTTTATCCTGGTGTACGGAAAGTCTCTGGAACAGCTCGGTAACGTCCTGGGTGGGGCCTTCAATCAGCGTATTACGGTAGTTATCCAGGAAATCCTTGCAGATTTTAAGCTCCGCGGCCTGTCCCAGACGGCGGGTAACATTTGGTTCATAGGTGTTGAGTTTATCCCCTTTATGGCGAATCTGATAAAGATTTGCGGCATTGACTGCCTCGCCCAGGGCGTTGGCAAGCTTTTCCGGTCCGAAACCGTTGGGATCGGCTGCAATGCCCGCAATCGACCGATGCAGGCCGGCGATACTGCTGCGGAAGGCAAGATATTCGTCGCTATGGGAAAAATTCTCCGCGGCTTCCAGCTCGTCCAGCATGGCAGAGGAACGGTCCAGCAGGTACTGGGCGACCATTGTCATGGGAACCTGATCTTTATTCAGTCTTGCCAGGGCGGCAGAGGCTTCGTCGTGTTCTCTTTTGAATGCCTTGTCTTTTTTGATGGTTCCCGGGGTCAGCTTTTCCGCCACCTTGGTGGAAGAAGTCTCTGCTTCCAGCGCGGAAAGCGTGGCTTCGTCTTTCCCAGCCAGGGCTGCCTTTACTATGGCAAGCTGCTGGGCGTATTTCTGTTCGCCTTTTTTGTAAATATCTCTTGCCGCTCTATTTCCGATATGCTTTAAGCTGCCCAGCATGGCCTTGTTGGCTGCCGCATCCAGGCGGAGATTTTTTCTGCTGTCCGCAATGGCGGTGGGGTGCTCTTTTGCAGTGGCGCTCTGAAGCTCCTTGTCGATGGCGTGCAGTCTGCTGCAGATGCTCATGCGTCCCATCTGACGGTCGCTGAGGGAATCATGTTTGGCTCTCTTGGCGTTTTCGTAGTCGGCGGCGAAATCCAGTACGGATTTTCCCGTGACTTCGTCTTTCGCTGAAAAGGCGTTGTAAAATTCTTCCGGCGTCCGGAATTCATTCTGGTCCAGCCGATGGTAAAGATCGTCCAGGGCGGTCTTGAAGTTAACATATTCCCTGCTGTCGCTGGAGAAGATGCTGTCCATCCGGCGCAGGTCTTTGCGCAGGGTGCGGATGGCATCCACAAAGGTGCTTTGGATTTCGGCGGTCTGATTGTTTCTTGCAGCCTTCGCTTTGGCCTGCGCGACCTCTTCTTCGGCAATGGCTATTTTTTCCGAGTCCAGTTCTACCTCTGTTTTGGAAATGACGGTGTCGGTTAATGTCATGTTCCCGGAGTAGTAACCGACGGCATCTTTCTTTGCGTTGAAGAAATTATCAATGTTTATGCCCTGGTAGTCTCCTTCGTATTCTTTTGTTTCCGGATTGTAGGCGCACAGCAGAAACATGCGGTTCTTTTCCTGCTCGTACTGCTTCCGGTCGGTCTGTTTGAGTTGTTCCAGCTGGGCGCTCTTGTCCTGCATATACAGAAGCAAATCTTCGATGCCCCAGTTTGCCGGCAGTTTTTCTCCGGTTCCGTCGCGCAGCGCACCGCTGCGCATCATGGTTTCGAACCAGCCGTCCTCTGTGGTGGGAACTCCTTTAGCGTTGAATATTTTAATCGTGTTTTCGTGCAGTCTGAAAAATGCGTCGTGAAGGTCCCTCGTATCATTCTCGACATCTTCTAGTGTTATTGTACTGCTTTGAATAAATTCCCGGATCTGTGCTCTTTGTTCATCTGTATATGTGGGAAATCCCATGCTCTCTTTTCCTTTCGATTTGCTCTGCCTGTGTTTTTTCTTTAATTATACGCGCCGAAGCGTTTCAAAAGCGTTACACTTTCGCTGTATAATGTGTGTTTTTGATGAAAAAAAGACCCGGTGCTTTCGCACCGGGCCGGTATTTGCTGTTTAGAACGCCCAGTTTCCGTCCTTGAAGATTTGTACCTTCTTGCCGTCCCGGGTGGTGGCCACGATGTTCAGGTCTTCGGAACCGATCATAAAGTCCTCGTGGACCATGGAATCGTTGATGCCCATGGCTCTGCATTCTTCCAGGGTCTTGTTCTCGAAACCTTCGATAGTGTCCATAAAGCCCATGCCCAGGGCCAGGTGGCAGGCTGCATTTTCATCGAACAGGGTGTTGTAGAAAAGGATGCCGCTGTTCTGGATGGGAGAATCGTAGGGCACCAGTGCGCATTCACCTAGGTAGGCGCTGCCTTCGTCCATGTTGATCAGGCTGGTCAGGGCTTCGTTGTTCTTTTCTGCGTGCCATTCTGCGGCCTTGCCGTCTTTAAAACGGATCCAGAAGTTCTCGATCAGAACGCCTCGGTAGGACAGAGGCTTGGTGGCGTAAACGATGCCTTCCGCCTTGCCCTTCATGGGGGAGATAAAGCATTCCTCGGAGGGCATGTTGGGGTTGAATTCGATGCCCTGCAGAGAGGTGTCGGAGCCGCCGCAGAATTTGGAACCGTCGATCAGTTCCACGTCGAAGTTGGTTCCGTTCTTGCTTTCGTAGTGCAGGCTCTTGATCTTTAAGGAATTCAGGTAAGCGGTCTTTGCCTGCAGGTTCTTATTGTGGTCTTCCCAGGCTTTTATGGGGTCATCGGTAACCCTGGCGCAGAGCAGAATCTTTTCCCAGAGCTTTTCCATGGCCTGCTTCTTGGACAGTTCGGGGAAGAGCTTCTTGGCCCAGATGGGTCCCGGAACCGCAGCGATGCACCACTGGTACTTGTTTTCCATGGCGTCGGAGTATCCCTTGGTGATGGGGTACAGCTTCTGGCGGGACTTGGCGTATTTCTTCATATTCATCTTCTTTAAGCCGTCCGGGTCGTCGGAATCCAGATAGATGCGGCAGGGCAGCACGTCCACGAAGTGCTTCAGGCGGGCTTCTTCGTAGTCGTCCAGCGTGCTCATGGTCTTGATGCTGCGGTAGCGCACGTGGGTTACCTGCAGGGGCTGGTAGTTCCAGTCCACCACAACTTTGCGGGCGCCCAGCTTGTAACACTCTTCGGCAACCATCTGCACGAATTCCGGCTGGTCCAGCGCGGCGGTAATGAAGACCTCCTGGCCTTTCTGCACGTTGACCCCCATTTTCGCGATCAGGTTGGCATATTTTCTTAAAACTGTTTTTTTCATGATAGTTTCTCCTTTATTGCAATTTTGCTCATTATATCATTTCTGCGGGCCGGTGTCCCGGGGATTTGCAGGGCGCGGGCAGAATAAATGCCGGAATCTGCGGCGCTGCACCGCGTTTTACAGAGTGCCTTCCGCGAAGGCCCGGATCATTTCCGAGGTCAGGCTGAAGCCGTCATCCTGCTGGGTAATTTCGTCCCGGCGCACCCATCCGGCGAAACCCAGCTCGTCCTCCTGCAGTACGATGGGGCGGCTGCTGTCTGCCGTGCATACGAAGCCCAGCAGCAGCGACCCGGACAGGGGCCAGGGCTGGCTTTTGTAAAAGCGGATGTTTTGCACCTCCGCTCCGGTTTCTTCGAAAACCTCCCGGCGCACGGTGTCTTCGATGGACTCTCCGATTTCCGCAAAACCTGCCACCAGGGCAAAGCGGGGCTGGGTGGTGCGGTCTTTGTATTTGGTCACCAGCAGCTTGTCGCCGTCGGTGACCGCGGTAATAATCACCGGGTTGATGCGGGGGTAAATCAGATTTCCGCAGCAGGGGCAGACCAGCATGCGCTCTTTGGTATCGGGCCGAGTCTTCTGTCCGCAGCGTCCGCAGAAGTGGTTCTTCTGGTACCAGTCGCAGAGTTCTACCGCTACGGCGGCGGCAAAGCCCAGGTGCTTCGGCTGTTTTCGGGCTGCGGCATTCTGGTCTGTAAATACAAAACCTTCGGCCTGCAGCTCCTTTTCGCAGCGGTCCGGCAGGGCGTAGAATTTCACGCCGCTGACGGCGAACAGATAGAAGCAGTCCTCCGGAACGCAGGGCAGATCTTCCGCCTTCGGGAATTCGATTTCTTCCCGGTTTTTCAGCAGAATGCGCCGGTCCTTTACCAGCACCAGACAGTCCGTATCTTTGGGCCGGGAAATTTCGAAACGATTGTTGAAAATATAAGGATAAATGTCTTGCAGCATTTCTTTTCGCCTCTTTTCTGTTATAATATCATAAAACTTTGTAAGAGGAAACGGCGGTGAATGTATGTACGAACTGATTCAGCTTTCGGAAAATGATTATTACGTGGACTGCCCGTCGAAAATCGGCGTGGTATACATCGGCGAAGGCCGGGTCGTGCTGATCGACAGCGGCAGCGATAAGGACGCGGGCAAAAAGGTGCTGCGGCATCTGGAAAGCAAAGGCTGGACCCTTTCCGCCATTTACAATACCCACTCTCACGCGGACCATATCGGCGGCAACAAGCTGCTGCAGGACCGCACCGGCTGCCGTATTTACGCGCCGGGGCTGGAATGCGTGTTTACCAACTATCCGGCACTGGAACCCATGAATCTTTACGGGGGCAATCCCTTTAAAGACCTTTACAATAAATTTTTGTGCGCCCAGACCAGCAGTGCGCTGCCCCTGGCGGAGGCGGCGCTGCCTTCCGGCATGGAAATCGTGCCCCTGCCGGGTCATTCCTTCGATATGGTGGGTTACAAAACCCCGGACGGCAATCTGTTTATCGCAGACAGTGTATCCTCCGCGGAGACCCTGGAAAAGTACGGCGTATCTTATCTCTGGGACGTAGCAGCCTTTCTGGAAAGTCTGGAAAAGCTGAAATCTCTGCCTGCGGCCCGGTTTATCCCTGCCCACGCGCCGGTGTGCAGCGGGGCGGAACTGGCGGCGCTGGCCGATGTCAACAAGGCGGCGGTAGAGCGGACCGAGGCGCTGCTTCTGCAGATCTGCAGCAGTCCCCGCTGCTTCGAGGAACTTCTGGCGGAGATTTTTGCCGCCTTCGGGCTGACCATGAATGCCCAGCAGTACGTGCTGATCGGCAGTACGGTGCGGTCGTATCTGTCCTGGCTTTGGGGCTGCGGAAAACTGCAGTTTACCTTCGAGAACAACAAAATGCTTTGGAGCGGAAAGGAGTCCGGCGAAGCGTGCGGCGCGTAATACCCTGCACGGACCGGTAAGAATATGAAAAATAAGAGCTTTGCGGGTACGGTTACCCTGCTGATCACTGCGTTTATCTGGGGCGTAGCCTTTGTGTTCCAGCGTTCCGGCATGGACCATATCGGACCCTTGTCCTTTATGGCGGCCCGCTGCGTGCTGGCGGTGGCCTTCCTGGCGGTGCTGAACCTGGCGGTGAACGGCAAAAAAGCTTTTTCCTTCGATAAACCCACCCTGCGGGGCGGCCTGATCTGCGGACTGCTTTTGACGGCAGCCAACAATTTTCAGCAGATCGGGATGCAGTATACCTCTGCGGGCAAGGCGGGCTTTATTACCGCTCTTTACATTATTCTGGTGCCGGTGTTCGGTACGCTGGTGCTGAAAAGAAAAGAAAGTCCCCGCATTTGGGCGGCGGTAGCGCTGGGTGCGGCAGGGCTTTATCTGCTCTGCGTGGACAGCAGTTTTTCCGTGGAGCGGGGCGACCTGTGGATCATGAGCTGCGCTGTGGTGTTTGCGGGTCACATTCTGGTATCCGACAAATATGCCAACAAGGCAGACCCCATTAAAATGAGCCTGATTCAGTTTGTGGTCTGCTCGGTGCTGGGTTCGGCGCTGGCCTTCGGGCTGGAAACGCCTACCTGGGAAGCTTTGACCGATGCCCGGGTGGCGATTCTGTACTGCGGCATTCTTTCCGCCGGGGTGGGCTACACCCTGCAGATTTTCGGTCAGAAGAACGTGAAGCCTGCGGCGGCCAGCCTGATTATGAGTATGGAATCCGTGTTCGCGGTGCTTTCCGGCTGGCTGATTCTGCACGAAAGCCTTACGGGTCGGGAACTGGCGGGCTGTGCGGTGATGTTTGTGTCTATATTGTTGATTGAGATTTCCTCCGGGAAGAGCGAAAACGCTTCTTCCGCGCAGGGTTCCTGAAATCTGCAAATAAAAGCAAGAGGTGAGATTATGAGTAAATTCAAAAGCTTCCTTCAGCGGAAAAATATCGAGTTTTCCGCAAAACGCTACGGAATCGACGCATTGGGCGCCATGGCCCAGGGTCTTTTCTGTTCCCTGCTGATCGGTACTATCATTAAAACGCTGGGGCAGCAACTGGGCGCCCAGATGCTGGTAGACATCGGTACCTACGCCATGGCGGTGTCCGGTCCGGCGATGGCCGTGGCCATCGGCAAAGCCCTGCAGGCAGACCCCATGGTGCTGTTCTCGCTGGCAGCAGTGGGCTGGGCGGCCAACGCGGAAGGCGGCGCCGGCGGTCCTCTGGCGGTACTGATTATTGCCATTATTGCGGCGGAATGCGGCAAAATGGTGTCCAAGGAAACGAAAGTGGATATTCTGGTGACCCCCGCGGTAACCATTCTGGTGGGTGTTGCCCTGGCCAAACTGATCGCACCTCCCATCGGTGCGGCGGCAAACTCCTTCGGTCTTTTGATTGACAATGCTACCAAGCTGCAGCCCTTCTGGATGGGTATTGCGGTATCCGTGATGGTGGGCATTGCCCTGACGCTGCCCATTTCCTCCGCGGCCATCTGCGCGGTGTTAAAGCTGACCGGGCTGGCCGGCGGCGCTGCGGTGGCAGGCTGCTGTGCCCAGATGGTAGGCTTTGCGGTGATGTCCTTTAAAGAAAATCGTTGGGGCGGCCTGGTTTCGCAGGGGCTGGGAACCTCCATGCTGCAGATGC
>JAZUKP010000032.1:0-5188 GCA_045643345.1 Anaerovoracaceae bacterium
TACGGGAATCGATCTGATTATCGACGATACACCGGAAGCGGTAATCCTTTCCGGTTTTGACCCGGTCAGAAGAGAAATTGCAAGACTTTCTCTGGAAAAACTGATTGTGGACGGAAGAATTCATCCGGCCAGAATCGAAGAAATCGTGGAAAAAGCCACCAGAGAAGTGGAAAAGACCATCAAAGAAGAGGGCGAAGCCGCCATTTTCGAGCTGGGCATTAACAACCTGCATCCGGAGCTGGTAAAGCTTCTGGGCAGACTGAGATACAGAACCAGCTACGGTCAGAACGTGCTGAACCACTCCAAGGAAGTGGCTCATCTGGCAGGTCTTATGGCCGGCGAACTGGGCTTTAACGTAAAGCTGGCTCAGCGTGCGGGACTTCTGCACGATATCGGCAAGGCCATCGACCACGAACAGCAGGGTACCCACGTGGAACTGGGAATTGAAGTTCTGCGCAAATACAAAGAAAACGAAGCGGTCATCGGCGCCATGGCATCTCACCACGGCGACTACGAATATACCTGCGCCGAAGGCGTTCTGGTAGCAGCGGCGGATGCACTTTCCGCAGCCCGTCCCGGCGCCAGAAGAGAGACCCTGGACACCTATATCAAGAGACTCCAGAATCTGGAGGAAATCGCCAATACCACACCGGGTGTGGAAACTTCTTACGCCATCCAGGCGGGAAGAGAAATCCGCATCATCGCAAAGCCGGACCAGGTATCCGACGGCGAGATCCAGATGCTGGCCAGAGATATTTCCAAGAAGATCGAAAGCGAACTGGAATATCCGGGTCAGATCAAGGTCAACGTAATCCGCGAAACCCGCGCAGTAGACTACGCAAAGTAAAAGGAATGAGCCCGCACCGCTGCGGGCTCTTTTAACGAGTATGATTTATCTGGACAATTCAGCAACAACCAAACCCAGCAGGGCCTGCATTGACGCCATGTGCAACGCTCTGGAAAAGGATTTCGGCAATCCCTCCTCGCTGTATAACATCGGCCTGGATGCGGAAAAAATCGTAAAGCATGCCAGAGAGGTAATTGCAAAATCCATCGGTGCATCCGCCGAAGAAGTATATTTTACCTCCTGCGGCACCGAAAGCGACAACACCGCCATTATGGGCGTGTGGAAGTCCCGCAATAAGCAGGGCAAACGAATCATTACCACGGCAGTGGAGCATCCGGCGGTTCTGCGCTGCTTTGAGCAGCTGGAGCGGGAAGGGGCCGACGCGGTCTATGTTCCGGTGCTGCCCGACGGCAATCTGGATATGGACGCTTTCCGCAAAGCCCTCAATTCCGACACCATTCTGGTTTCCGTCATGCACGTGAACAACGAAACCGGCGCCATTTTCCCCATCGAAGAAATTGCGGCGGAAGTAAGAAAGTATCCCAACGCGGTGCTGCATTCCGACTGCGTGCAGTCCTACGGCAAGCTGCCTCTGGACGTAAAGAAGCTGGGGGTGGATCTGCTCAGTCTGTCCGGTCATAAGGTGCATGCCTCCAAGGGCATCGGGGCCCTGTACGTTAAGAAGGGTTTGCATATTCCGGAGTTCGTGCTGGGAGGCGGTCAGGAGGCGGGCTTCCGTTCCGGTACCGAAAACGTGGCGGCCATTGCCGGCTTCGGTGCGGCGGCAGCGGAGATGCGCCTGGTACAGCCGGAAGTAAAGGAATACCTGAAAAAACGCCTGCTGGAGACGATTCCGGACATTAAGATAAATTCCCCCGAAGACGGAGTTTCCTCCGTTCTGAACGTCAGTTTTCTGGGCTGCAGAGCCGAAGTTCTGCTGCACATGCTGGAGCAGGATGCCATTTACGTATCCACCGGCTCCGCCTGTTCCTCTCACAAAAAGGGCAGCCACGTGCTGTCCGCCCAGGGATTAAATCCGGAAGAAATCGAAGGGGCCATCCGCTTCAGTTTCGATACGGCCAACACCATAGAGGAAATGGACATTGCGGTGGAAAAAATCGCTGCGTACGTACAAAGCCAGAGAAGACTGAGAAAGGCATTTAAGAAATAATGGTCAACACAAAAGAAAAAGTATATATCGTCCGCTGCGGCGAATCTGCGCTGAAGGGAGATAACAAGCCCTATTTCGAGCGCATGCTGGTGGGCAAGATCAAGAGCGCTTTAAAGGAAGTAGACGGTCTGGCAGTAGAGCGTCTGGAAGGACTGATTTTCGTCCGTACGCCCCTGGAAACCGCTCCGGAGCTGGTCTTAAAGAAGGTGGGCCGGGTATTCGGCGTGGACTCCATCAGCCCGGCAACGGAAATCGATTACACCGGAATGAACGCCCCCGACACCATCAACGAAATCGGTGCGGTGGCTGCGGAAGTCATGCTGCGGCTGATTGCGGAGAAGGGCATTCAGACCTTTAAAGTGGAAGCCAAGCGGGCGGACAAGAACTTTCCCGTGGAGTCTCCGAAGATTGCCCGGGAAGTGGGTGCCTGCGTGCTGAAGGCCTGCAAGGTGCTGAAGGTGGACGTGCACAATCCGGAAGCGATTCTCTGGGTGAACGTGCGCCGGAATATGGCCTACGTATACGAAGAAAAGATCTCTGCCTTCGGCGGACTGCCTCTGGGCACCAACGGCAAGGGGCTGGTGCTGCTTTCCGGCGGCATCGATTCTCCGGTGGCCACCTTCCTGATGGCCCACAGAGGCATGATCATGGAAGCGGTACACTTCCATTCTTATCCGTACACTTCGGACCGCGCTTTCGAAAAGGTGAAGGACCTGGCGAAGATTCTGACCACTTACTGCGGCAGAATCCGCATGACCAGCATCAATCTGCTGCCCATTCAGGAAGCCATCGTGCAGAATTGCCCCGAAGACGAAACCACCATTCTGGTCCGCCGCTTTATGATGAAGATTGCGGAGCGGGTGGCAAAGCAGGGCGGCTGCCAGATGCTGATTACCGGCGAAAGCCTGGGACAGGTGGCCAGTCAGACCTCCGATTCGCTGGTGGTAACCGATGCGGCGGTGAGCATGCCCGTAATGCGGCCCCTGATTGCCATGGACAAGACCCAGATTATGGACATTGCCCAGGAAATCGGTACCTTTGAAACCTCTATCCAGCCCTTTGAAGATTGCTGCACCGTGTTCCTGCCCAAGCATCCGGTGACCAAGCCCAAGCTGGAAAAGATTCTGGAAAGCGAAAGCAAGCTGGACTGCGAGGCCCTGATCGAAGCGGCGCTGGCAGAGGCAAAGACTTATATCATCCGCGAGGAATAAAAAAACAGGCCTCGGCCGTCTGACCGGTGCCTGCAAATCAATGAAATTCTAAAGCCGAACCTTACAGGGTTTCGGCTTTTTCTTTGACAAAGAGCAGAAGGCTTTCCGCTCTCTGCAGCGTACCTTTTTCTTCGGGATGACGAAAGTATACGTCTCCGCGCAGGTAGTCCTCCAGAAATCTGGCGCCCAGCTCCGCACAGACGGCAAGAAATGCCGGCCGGAGCAGTTCTTTTTCTGCGGGAGAAAGCAGCGGCTCTGCGCCCTGCAGATATCCGTCCCGAAAGGCTTCAAATTTTTCTTCGGAGAATTCCGCGGCCTTTTCCGGCTGCCAGCGCAGGGCGGCGGATCTGGCACCGTCCGCGAAATCGTAGAGAAGATATCCCGGCTGAACCGTGTCCAGATCGATGACGCAGAGGGCTTTTTTTCCGCCTTTTTCGAAGAGTACGTTGTTCAGCTTGGTATCGTTGTGGGTGATGCGCCGGGGCGAAACCGCACAGATTTCATCATAGATTCCGCAGATTTTCGGTGCGGCATCTTTCAGAATCTGCAGCAGCGGGGCAGTATCCTGCGCTCTGCCGAAGGCGTCTTCTTCTGCCGCGGCAAAGCAGGCTTCCAGGTGTTTTCTCGTATTGTGAAAGTCCGGAATGGTTTCCGGCAGCTTCTCGGGAAAGTCCGAAAGCAGGGCGGCAAATTCACCGAAGGCCCGGCCTGCCTCCCGCAGGATCTCCGGGTCATTGCTGCGGTCGTAAACGTCGGAAGCAATATAGCGGCTTTTCCGCCACAGTCCGCCGTCCTCCGCATGCAGAAGACCTTCTTCGGCAAAGGACAGAAATTGCACGGTGTTTCCGCCTTTGCTGCGGATGAATTCCGTGATTTTCTGCAGATTATGCATCAAGGTCTGCGGGTCGCGGAAAGCCTCTGTGTTGATGCGCTGCAGCACATATTCCGGGATTCCGCCGTCGTTTATTAAAATGTAGGTATCGTGGATGCGTCCGCTTCCGAAGGGTTCTTTTATCATAATGCACATATTATATACCATTTTTCCATGTTTTTTTATAGCTTGAACAACAATCCGGAAAAAGGTAAAATATAAATATCTAGGAGGATTTTTAAATCTATGAAAAAAGTATTAGCAATTGTTCTTGCTCTTGCAATGCTGCTCTCTTTCGCAGCCTGCGGCGGCAAGAAGGATCCGGAACCGAAAGCGGATGTTCCGGAAGGATTTGAAGGAATGGAAGAGCTTATTGCAGAAGCTAAGAAAGAAGGCGAACTGGTAGTTTACGGTGCCTGCGAAGAAGAATATCTTGCAGCAGCATGCGAAAACTTTGAAAAGCTCTTCGGCATTAAGGTTTCTCATCAGAGACTCTCCACCGGAGAAGTTCAGGCTAAGATCGAAGAAGAAAAGGGAAACCCCTCTGCAGACGTATTCTTCGGCGGCACCACCGACCCGTACAACGTACTGGCAGCAGAAGATCTTCTGGAAGCCTATGATGCAAAGAACGCAAGCCACATCACCAAGAGCGTTTACAAGCACAAGGACAACAAGTGGTTCGGAATTTACACCGGTATCCTGGGATTCATGGTAAACAAGGACGAACTCACCAGACTGGGACTGGATGCTCCGAAGGACTTTGCAGACCTGACGGACCCGAAGTATCAGGGACTCATCTGGCTCTCTAACTACAACACCGCAGGAACCGCAAAGCTGGTTATCAACACCGTGATTCAGAAGTACGGTCATGACGAAGGCATCAAGTTCCTGACAGAGCTGGACAAGAACATCAAGGTTTACACCAAGTCCGGATCCGGCCCGTCCAAGAACGTAGGAACCGGTGAATGCGTTATCGGTATCGGATTCCTCCACGACGGAATTACCCAGATTCTCGATAACGGTTATGACAACATTGAACTGATCATTCCGTCCAGCGGAACAACCTGCGAAATCGGTGCAACCGCTAT
>JAZUKP010000033.1:0-84593 GCA_045643345.1 Anaerovoracaceae bacterium
GGGTATCAGGATGTAATCCTTGCGTACTTCGGCCTTGACCCGCAAAAGGACACCATTACAGGCGGAAAATGGGGCGCATCCGGCGAGGAAAACGGGGAACCGTACAGAGAAGCTATCTTTACGGGGAAACGCATTGTAACAGTCGATTTTGTCCGCTCCTATTATGAAGAAGACACGATTGACCCGGAAAGAGTGCATCCCGGAACCTTCGATGCGAAACTGACTTATACCAACGGAATTGAAGAAGGAAAGACTTTGTATAAGACCAACGCTCTGGTAGAATATGAATTGGTTAAGAAAAACGAGACCACAAAATTCCTGACGCCGGGTGTAATTGCTGCAGGCATCGGCGGCATCGGTATCATCGCACTTCTTATTCTTCTCGCAAAGAAGAAAAAGAAGGAAAAGGACGCGGAAGCTGTCTACAACGACATGAATAAAAAATAGTTATAAGTACAGCCGGGGAGAATTTTCTCTCCGGCTACACTCCATAGATTAGGGGGAAATATGTCTGATTACGATGATGGTTTTATAGAAGGCATGGCATTGGCTGATGCTGGAGCAGGGCTTGCCGAACTGTATGTTGGATTATTCATAGTCGCGTTTGTCCTCTTTGTAATAAAAATAGCCTTTATGATAGCCTTTATTTTAATGGAGGTTGCCCTTGCAGTATTGGCTGTTGGTAGCGTGCTTCTTGCAAGACAAAAGTTTAAGTGCAGAGAAGACCTGCTGCCCCTTTGTTATTGCGGAAGTTGCCGCCCGGTAAGAGAGAGTGTACGAACCTATATAAGATCGGATCCCATAGATCCGCAGCCCATATGGATTAAACGTGTTCTGTTTAAAGATCCCAAAAGGCAGGATAATGTTTTTTGGGATTTTGGCAATGTTATTGCCGGAATACTCTATTTGCCAAAAGTCATAAAGACGTATAGAGCTTGGCACAAAGAAGATGCAGGGGAAGATCTGGTAATTGGGGTAGATGCATATTCTGATAGGAAAAAGCTCCAGGACAATATTCAGAACTTTCTAAAAAACAATAAACCTACCGCCTTTTACATTCCTAAGTGGTTGTTTATTGTCTGCGGCATAATAACTGTTGTGGTACTCCCTGTTACAATTTGCAAAATAATAGGAGCGGTTGATTCCGCTACTTCATGGTCAGCATTGCTGGTCTTGGCAGGAGAATTTGCTTTGGCTTTTGTTTTTTTAAAAAGTATATATGTAACAGACAATATCAACACCTATAATAACGTTCTTTCTGCAGGCAAGAAACTTGATGAAATGATGGGAAAGAACGTGTTTGAGGATTATGAGGGAATTTATTAAGAACAGCTTCTTACAAATAAATAAACGCTTGTTTGCGGTAATATTGCTTTTGGCTGCTTTGATGCTGTCTGGCTGCGAAGGAACCACAATCACAACGACCGAAAAAGAAAAAGTGTCGAAAGTGTATGAGATTGAAGCCGGCTCCGAAGAAGAACTTGCAGAAAAAATCGAAAACCTTCCCGAAGAGATAACAGAAGACGGAAAGACCTATCACAAAAGGGGGGACACAACTACCGGAGACGATGTAAAAGCGCCGGCAAAGGAAGGCACCGCATCATCTGTCGTTGAAACAAAGGATCCGCTGGTTAAGCACAAGGCAGATATCGCCGCAGCGATGCAGAGCGTAAAGCTGTTTATTGTGGCATATTACTTGCAGCTTGCAATCGCTATTATCGCAGCAGCGGGCATTATTATTGCAGGGAATATTATGTATCACCGTTATGACCTTTGGTGGTAAGTGAAAAAGAGTGCATTACTGCACTCTTTTCCTTTGTGTCTTAATTTTTTTGAGGATGGGTCGGGCACTTTGGGAATGCCCGATAATGAATTGCTCGTGACACTTCATTACGTCTATAGTTTACCATAAATTACGATAAATTTATAGTGCTAAAGCGGTTAATTTGGAGAACTTCTTGATTTCTGCATGAAGCCGCTTATAGCCTTCTGCCATAGATACAGGCTTTCCGTTGATGGTCCAGCCGTTCTTTTCCATTTCGGTGATTTTACCGGAATTGAGCAGATTGTTGAAGCTTTCGTTTTCGGTATAGAGCTGGATTTCAAAGTTCTCCTTCATAGCGGAAAGTGCCTTAACGCAGCTCCAGAGCAGGGTGTACTTCTCGTCTCTTCCGGCAAAGCAGCCTTCTTCTTTCTTGGCGCGGCCTGCGCAGCTGGCTGTATAAGACCAACTTCCGCCTGCGTAAGCATTAAGATATATTGTAATAAGCCTTGGATTATCGCAAGTGGGAGAATCCGGGGCAGTCGTGTTGAAGGACTTGTTAAGCTCCGGATTCTCATAGAAATTGCCGCATACCTCATAGGTTGTGACGGCTGAAAGCGGGTAGTCGTGTTCAGTTGTTTGGACAATATATGAGTACCTGGCTTCACTCCAGGATACAAGACCGATTTCGGGGCCAAGACCTGCATCGAACCGAATATAGTCGGATTCGTAAAGATCCGGATTTTCGGACAGCTTACGCATAAAGATTGTCGGCTCAACCGATTGTCTTCCGTTTAAAGCGCAGGCATAAGGCTGGCTCTTGCTTGCCATCGGAACTACGATCTGATAGCCGCGGCTTGTGGTAATCATCTTCCCAAGCTGAGGAAGGTAAAAGCGAATGCCATTTTCAGGGTAATTGTGATTTGTCATATTTGTCCTCCAACAATGATATATTAACACGAATTACCCACTTTGTCAACAGAAAAGGGTAAATTATGTTATATTTTTGTTCAAGTTTGCATCGGTGTGATATAATGAGGTATAGTGATGAGTAAGAGAATAGACTTGATCAGAAGCTGCTGCAAGGCAAGCGATTTATCAGAAGACACGCTTGAAAATATCATTGCGACGGCTTACTATCTCGGACGGGAAGAAGCAACGCAGAAGATCATCCGGGAACACAATAAAATGATTATAGATATGCGCCAGAGGGCAAGAGAATGTTCCTTTCCGCATCTTGCGGAAGGCGTGATAGGAACCAGTAAGGATACTTTCATCTATTCTCCGGACTACACAGGGGACAAGACGAAGAAATATTCTGACATAGAAGTTAACTGCATGGAATAGAGGTATTATGGACAAGATTTTGGTTTTTTACGGTGCGGATCATGCTGTGGGAACATCACAGATAGCATTATCGACAGCGGAAATTCTATCTAACGCAGGTGAGCGGGTATTATATATAGATGCCTCCGGCGAGCTTTATGATGGGTACACAGATTTGGGCTATGAGTATAAAGGAATAGATCAGATTCTTCGGGAGATAAACCCGCAGCAGGCTGTAATCCAAAGAGGCAAGCTGGATTATATTCTGGGTGTCCGTGCCACTGCCAAGATGAAATATGAAAAGGATTTTTTCCCGAAAGTAATCGGATCCTTACCAGAATATAACCATATCATAATTGATGCCGGCTCTGACGCGCGGGATGAACTATCGCTTCGTGCATTAGAATATGCGGATAAGAGGTACTTTATTGTACGGCAGAACCCGAAGACCATCGATAAATTCCGTATTATCGCAGAGAATATTCTGAACGGCAAAAATCTATATTCACGGACGGATGAAATTATTATTAACGCAATTCGAAAGTCCAAGATGCTTTATACCAAGGAGCAGGTGGAAGCCGCTCTTCTAAAAAAGGCTTATGCGCTGCCCTACATCAAAGATGCTATTAAGTGCGAGTATGCAAGGACTTCACTTGCAGCCAAGAGCCGGAAATACAGGAAGGCACTGCACAGTATTTTACGGGACAGTCTTTGAGACGAAAAGTGAAAATTTTACCGGATACTCTTTGGAGTATCCGGTTTTTTTATTAGGGCTGATTTTTCCCAAAGTTGACACTCCCCATGGCTAAAGCCATGGGTTTTATGTCAATCTTTCAAACAGCCGATTGGTATTACTAATACTCCGTCTTCACGCTTGTATCCGTATTGTGTTCCGGTTATTACCAGTTTCAGATCAGGAGTCCGCAAAGGATTCTGTGATTCCTTTTTATTGTTTTCACGGATGAGTCGCTCCATTTCACACAAATGCTTTGCCCCTTCATCCACTTCTGATTGGCCCAACTTAAACTCAATCAGAGCGTATCTTCCATCGTTCAAATGCAAGACAGCATCCGCTTCAAGACCAAGTCTGTCATGGTAGTATGAAATCGTGCCGTCATTACCAGATGAATAGATTTTTAAATCCCTGATACATAAACACTCAAATAAGAACCCTAAGGTCTTATAATCCTTCGAAAAATATTCCGGTGACACGCCTAACGCGGCAGCCGCAATTGAAGGGTCGATGATGTTTCGTTTCTTTGATGACCGGATGGATGTTTTTGACCGTATCGCGGGGCACCATGCGTCTATATCTTCCAGGATCATCAGCTTTTCAAAGCCAGAGACATAATCATAGTAGGTCTGTTTTGAAATGTCACAAGTTGCCGAAATATCCGCAAGTATTGTCTTAGCCTCTGCAAGCGTACAAAGATTCCGGGCATAAGACCTCAAAATCATCTTCGCCCATGTGGGATTTCTTTTCACTTTGTCAATGTTGGAAATATCAACCTCACAGGTCTGGGCAAACAGGTCCTTCGCGATGGATAGTTTTGCCTTATCTGTTTTTCCTCGCAGGCTTGCAGGCCAACCGCCCCGACATATCGCAAACTTAATGTTGTCAATCGTAAGATCGGATCTGCATCCTTCAAATGAGCCTGGATCGTCAAACAGCTGCGCCAGAGAAACAGTTCCGTTTGATTCCCCCGTTTCATACAAACTCATTGGATACATTTTAATCTTTGAAATTCTCAATGTTCCAGTATGCGGAGTTTCTACCGAAGCAGAACTGGATCCCGTCAGTATATACTGCCCGACTTCACCAGAATCATCTACATCCTTTCTGATTGCCCCCCATATTTTTGGGGCGTCTTGCCATTCATCGAACAGCCTTGGTTTTTCGCCTTTCAATAAATCAGACGGATGCGTGTTGGCAATAAGTAGATAGTTCTCCCGCTCATCTTCATCCTGAAATTCAATAAAACTTTTTGCTTTCATTTTTGCTGTTGTTGTTTTTCCGCAGCCCTTAGGTCCTATAATTAGCGCTGCACCAAATGCATCCAGTTTCTGTGAAAGCAGTTCGTCAGCAATTCTTTTTAGGTAGTTCATCTTCTTTTTCTCCATGATTTTATGAGTATATTATATGCGCGAGTTGACAGATTTGCAATAATCTGGTTGACAGATTTGCAATAACTTAATTGACAGATTTGCAAAAACGCAAAACTATGGATTTTTTCTGCTAAGTGCGAAGAAAAACATGCAAAAGAGATATTTTTATTGATTTTTTTTAAATCATACAGTATACTGTACTTGTATCTTAATTTATGCTTTGCGAAGTATTATATCTTTGGCAAAGCCGCAAGTATTATAATGATGTGATAATTTACGGATTCTATTGGAGAACCCGTTTTTTTATTGCAGAATTGAAGGAGGGAAAAATGACATTGTTAAAAATCGTGGCACGCTTAGGTCTTTTCTTGTTGTTCTGGGTAGTATCTGGAATCACCTTTATGCAGTTCTTTGCATCTGATGGTGCAAAAAAAGCGTTTGCCTGGCTGAAGAAGTTCCGCAGCCGCATCGAAAATGCTGTGCGGGTATTTAAGGAGCCGGATAATACCAAGGTGCTGTTCGGCTATCCGTCGGTTGAGTCTTATTCGCGGGAAAGAAATCAGAATCTGAATGCGATAAGACGCTGGGCGCAGGATGAAAGAAAAAATGGTCACACATTATCCTTTGAACTGAAGGAAGGAAGAACAAATCTGATGTTCTTAAAGTATGATGGGATTCGGTATGAAGCGGAAGTATTCTTTATTGAAGAGTACGGTACTTTATATGTAGATAAAATTTCTGCAAAACTGGCAAACGGCAGTTCGATTGAACTTGAAGGGAATTTACCCAAGAAGCCGAAGCTCGACATTAAGAAATTTTTCGAAAACGAAAATACCCAAAAATACTGTAGGGAAATCGCAGAAACCGTAAACGATTATGGAGAAGGAATGTTTTCCATATATAAATGTGCGGGCTGCGAAACCTATGCAGATATGGTGGCCCAGTACACTAAAGAAGAAATTAAGGCCATGGAAGAAGAAGTATCCCACAGTTATAAGTCTTTCGAAGAATTAGCCGAAGGACTTTATCTGTGCAAAGGATACATTGAACAAGACGCCATAACAGAAGAATAATTTGAGGAGGGAAAAAAATGGCAACAAATCTTGTAGTTTTAACGGGTAGACTTACGGATAACCCGACCGTGCGTTACGGTGCACAATCCCAGACAGCGGTAGCCCGCTTTAATCTTGCCGTAGACCGCGGCAAGAAAGACGGTAAAGATCTGGGAACGGATTTTCCGTCGATTGTCGCTTTTGGAAAAACTGCCGAAAACATCGAAAAATACTGCAAAAAAGGTTCCCTGGTACTCATCATGGGAAGACTTCAAACAGGTTCTTACGAAAAAGACGGCAGAAAGATCTACACAACGGAAGTTTTGCTTGACCGTGTAGAGTTTCTGGAGAAGAAGAGTGATTCTGCTGCCGGCACACCGGCTCCTGCAGATGCAGCTCCGGCAAGCTCCGGTTCTGGGGATCCGCTTGGCGGAGTCAACCTTGACCCGGACGATATTCCGTTCTAACAGCCATTTTAATGACAGGGGAAGATGCTTAAAAAGTATCTTCCCCGTAATTTTTTTGAGGAGGATTTTAGAAAAATGAATAGCAATTTAACACACTGCGTATCAACAAATTTAGGCGATGATTGTTCAAGTGAAATCATCATTCACAGCGTCTGGACGCATATGATGCTGCCGAAAACCAACAGAGACCTTTTGCTGTTTTTAAACAACGGGGGCATTTCGATTGGCCGGTATGTAGGAGAAGATACCTGGATTGACAATAATGCCCTGGCAACAGAACATTACTTGTCCGATTCCGACGTGGGCCTGTGGATGTACTTGTAAGGAGGATATATGTATGGATCTTCGGAAAAAATTCAAAGGTGTTCTGGAAGTTGCGTCTGGATATGTTACGGTTACAGACCCCGGATATGATGCTGATGAAGACTGCTTTATCCAGGTTACAGTAAAAAACGGCAGCTACCTCTGCTACACTTACGAAGCCGAAAAAACGGATTGGATTCAGAGAATGTGCCTGATGGATCAGGAAGATAACTTCTCCGAATCCGACTGGGAAATGATTGGATATCTTCCGGTAGATGCGGGCCTAATGTCTATCTGTGACGGACAAAAGCCGGATTACACCGATGCTGAATGGGAGACATTCTGCGATATGCTTTCGGATAATATCTTTTACCATAAAGGCAAAAAAATGTTCGTTTCTCCGTCAGGGGAAGGGGACGGGTTCTATCCAGTGTATGCGGTTATGGACAAGGACAGAAATGCGATTGCAATAGAGATCCGCTTCCGTGACATGTGGATTAACCGTCAGGATGGGACCGTTCTCTACGATTTCTTTTAATTAAATTTTTTGGCTCCTTGTGGAGCTGTGCTTTTAGAAAGTTCAGCTCCTTTAGGGCTGAACAATTTTTTTTGAGGAGAAAAAAATGGACGTAAACAAAATCAAAGAGTTGTATCCCGCCGGCACAAGAATCGTGCTGCTTTCCATGGGTGATGACCCTCGGCCGATTCCGCCGGGAACCAAAGGCACCGTAGACTATGTGGATGATATCGGACAGCTGCATTGCAGCTTCGATAACGGAAGATACCTGGGGATTATCCCTGGGGAAGATGAATTCAAAAAGGTTTACTCTTCCGATGATATCTCATTAAATCTTCGCGAGGACGGCAAACTTGAAATCTATCTTAAAAACTGCCTTGCAGCAGAAATTTCTGATGGAAAATATAGTCTGGAATTTGCTTTGGAAGTCTTGACCGGCATGGGTTATTATTTCGACGATGAGATAAAACCGTCTAATAAGATTACCGTATTGGTAATCGAACCCGGAAAAATCGCAAGAGTTGAAGAAGTAGAAACCGGGCTGAAAAGCTACCAAAAGCTCGTGGGCGGTGATATCGAAGGCTACTATCCCTTTGAGGAGGCGGTTTGCATTGTCTGTGATGATTCCGGCAAATTCGATGGCAGCCTGCCAAACCGTGCAGTATATGACAGTGATGGGCGGATGCTGGATATCATCTTCGGAACATTCTTCATCTGCGATTGCAGCGGGGAAGACTTTGGAAGTCTTTCTCCGTCTCAGATAGATAAATACAAAAAGATGTTTTTCTATCCGGAAAGATTTTTCGCCGCAGACGGGAAAGTTCAGGCAGTCAAAATTCAGACCAAGGAGGATTCGAAATGACAAAAGCCTTAAAAGAGAAAATCGAAGACATTGTGTTTGATTCATTGGCAGGGTATGTGTACGGCTATTACGGCGAGTCCGTGGAAGATGCCTGTTACGATTTGCACTCGCTTGCAAACTGCATCACAGAAGATCTGGCAAAGTTTCTTACAGAAGCGAAATAGCTTCTTACATTTCCTCCTTCGAAGGAAATAACAAAGCTTCATCGAAGCTGACATATATATCTATATATAAGATCAGCTTCGAAGGGGCTGGTCTTATTTTTTTTGAGGAGAAAACTATGAAAGAAGAAGCAAAAAGCCTTCTTACGATGAAGGGCACCCTGAAGAGTATTGCACGTGTATCGGATTACATCGAAGGGCTGATTGAAGCCGGCAATTCTGGGTTGGAAGAGAAGATCATCGAATCCAAGAAGACCATCAGCGATTGCTGGAAGTACATCACAAGCAAAGCAAAAGACCAGGTAACAGATGGTTCTGCTTGCATTGAAGATGAAGAGGTCTACGGCTGGGCGGTGCATTACTTCGAAGAGCTGAGCCACCCGGACGGGTATGATGTGCCGAAGCCTGCAAAAAAGCCGGATGCAGCAAAAGCAGAAGATAAAACTGAGAAAAAAAGCCGCAAAAAGAAGGGCGAAGAGGTTAAGGCAGAAGAAAAAGCCGAAGAAAAACCTCCGATTATGGCTGAAGAAGTAAAGCCGGAAGCTGCTCCTGAAATGAAGGATGCAGCACCCGCGGAAACCGCAGAAGGTCTGCCGGATGGCTTCATCAAGATTACCGAAGCCGAAGAAGATGTCTTCGCAGAGGAGGAATCTGAAGTTCTGGAAGGGCAGCTTGCTCTTTGCACTGATCAGCTTATTCCCGAGCAGCCTGTTTCGGAGCCGGAAGCAAAAGAAGAAGAGGATCCTATCATTGACACCCCGGAAGAAGTGCTGGGCGAGAACCGCTGCTGCGCTGTATGCGGGAAGAAGATGATGGATGCCTTCTCCGGGACCCCGGTAGAGACAATCCGCAAATGGACCGAAAGCTGGCTGCGTAATTACGGCGAAGTATTCTGCTGCAAAGACCATATGACGGAATTTCTTTCCAAGAAGGAGGCCGCTGTATGACGAAAGCAGAAAAAGAAAAGCTGGAAAAGGATACAGAGGAACTTGTTACTGCAAATCTTCCGATACCAAAGGAAATCAAAGCATTTTATAAAAAATGTGTTGAGCCTTCCATCGGCCGAGGATATGAATATGCGGAATACATTACCGAGAGGAAGGGAAGACTTCTTCAGAGGATATTCTGTTTTCAAGTTTTCGGGCTTGGCGGTAAAAAGCCGAGAGTCCGAGAAATTGCCCGCCGGTACGAAGGCGGAAAATTGGTCTGCTCCAATCTGATTGGCGGATATATGAGTAATCCATATCTTCCGGATACGGCGCACAGCGAGGAGATGCATGAGTCCGGCTGGGATCCAAAGTATGCGGGAGTCGTCCAAGGAAACACGAAGGCCAACTTCACGAATCCATATATTTGCGTCAACGAAAAAAGCATGATGAAGAAATATCCGTACTGTGCGTATGACCAGTACCGCGGATACCTGTGTATGTTCAAGTACTTGTGTGCATACAGGAAATACCCGTTAATTGAACTTCTGGTAAAAGCAGGATATGCCAATTTTGTGCCGTTTGCCGGGTGGCTCGATATGAACGGAAAGACCGTCAGACAGATCTTCAAGGTAAAGCAGGATTTTGCAGCGGAATATCTGAAACACGGAAGCTCATACGATCTTTCGATTCTCCGGAAAAATGAGTGGATCGACAGCGCTGACAAGCTCGTCTCTTATGAGAAAGTCTTACATGATGATTTAAGGAGCAACTTTTCAGATGAAGAACTCCGCTATGTGGCATGCCAGAGAAGTGATCTCCAGACATATAAGGACTATTTGAGAATTGCAGATTTACTTGCCTACCCTCTGCATGAGAAACGGTACAAATACCCGAAGAATCTGAAGGAAGCGCATGACGAAGCCAGCAAGACCTATAAGGTCATTCTCGATGCAAAAAACGATGCAGCGATTAAGGCAGTTTCCGAACAATGCGGGAAACTTGCATTTGCAAAAAACGGATACTGCATATTCCCGCTTTCGTGCAGCCAGGATCTTATTGACGAATCCGCTGCTTTAAATCACTGCGTAAGAAGCTATGTAGACCGCGTGGTAAAAGGGGAGTCGCTTATTCTTTTCGTCCGTAAAGAATCGGATCCTGGAAAGCCTTTCGTTACGCTTGAACTGGTAAAGCCCAAGAACGTTGATACATCACTTCCGCTGGAAAAGCAGTTTACGAAGATATCCCAGGTACATGGATTGCGGAATGCTGCGCCGGATGCTGATACGGCAAAGTTCATCATGTCGTGGAAAAAAGAAAACCACCTGACCGGCTGGAAGGCCGCGTAAATCCGCTCTGAAGGATTTGTAATGCTCCCTCCGGGGGCTGAAGCTATCATAGCTGCAGCCTTCAGAGGGGCTGCAGAGTTTTTTGAGGAGAAGAATAATGTTTACCGAAACAGATAAAAAGCTTCTATTTGAAATGGGAAAATCCAGCAGAGATATTCTTCAGATAGAACGTGCCTTCAATAAGACCAATTTCACTCTATTCTGGGAAAGATCGGGGAAAAACTACTCAATCAGCGCAGCAAAAGCAAGTGAAATTCTCGGAAGAGCAGTATTCCTTTCTGGGCTTGCAAGAAGTACATTCCATTGGAGCGCAGTTCGTCTGGTTCCAGAGCAGGAAGGGAAGATGGTATATTTCGACAGTTCTGAGTTCTTCAGAAGTTAGTTTTACATAGCTCTAAAAGGAGCTGCAGCTTATATTTAGGCTCGGCTCCTTTGGGACCGGGCCTTCTTTTTTTGAGGAGGAATCACATGATAAAACATTCTATCTGGAGTAACGATGTATCTGAGATAGATGCAATCGCACGAGGATTGATGCAGGAAGAGCCGGAGCTGTCCGAGAGGGAAGCCTGGGATCTTGCAGAAGATTACAACAGCGAGTATTTGCTGGATGAGCGCTACAATCTGAATATCTTGCTTCCAACAGACATCATCATAATTGCGGATCTGGGGCTGTGGAACGGGCGTGTCAAGGCATATAAGGAGCTTAACAGCTGCAACATCAAAAGCTGTCTTTACGCAAGTTCTGATGGAGAATATATGTCTTGGTACGTTGACGGCAATGCCGGCCGCGGGGACCTTCGGTGCGACGAAACACATCATGACGGCACCAATCACTATCTGTATCGCAGATGGAAAGAAGGGATTTCCGAGGCAGCCAAAGAAAGTTTCTTGGAAAAAATCTACAACTCCACGGCAACCCCGAAAGATGTATCCCGGTATACAAAAAGCCTTGCACCTGAAATTGCAAAAGCCTACGGCTGGTAGATAGTCCGCTGAAAACGGACAGAAAAGCTCAGATAGAGCTGAATCATATTATTATTTTGGTTCGGCTCTTCGGAGCCGGACTGTTTTTTTGAGGAGGATTATTTAATGAGAGAAAACTTAAAGACGTTGCCCATATGTACGTGGTTCGACGAAGAAATCGAAGTCTGCTTTGAGATTGGGGCCTACTTTTATGGCAACCGGCTGGCAGTCAATGCGCTGTGTCTGGAAGAAGGGGAATATGTTCCTTTTGCCGATCTTACCGTGAACCTTCCGGAAGAAGAATTATCCGGTCCCTGTTGTGCCTATCTTGACATCAACAATTTTTTCCGGGGGACATTGCTTGTGATGCAGGCTGGAATAGCGCAGCCAACCGGAAAGTATGGAAGATCCGGCTACTGCACTTATCCGGAATACGAATTTGACTTGGAAAAGCTGAAGGAGTACATCTATAATCTGGAAGAATTCGACGAAGTTAAGCGCGCGATTTTCGGAGAAGGAGGACGTGAAGATGCCTAATTACTGCACGTACGACCTCCGGGCAGAAGGGAAAAAGAAAGACCTTCTTACTCTTACGGATTGGCTTGCTGCGGATTATCACTATAACGAAGATCCGCCGGTTATAGTAAAAAAAGAAACCGGAATCGTTCCTACCGAGCATCACATCGGATACCGCGTATTCGACTTTTACCCGCTGGAATACGGAGAAAACTTCGAAAATGCGAGGCCGAATGAAGTAGTTAAAATGAGCGGTTACGGGGATGTAGCCTGGTCTGTTGAAACAACGATGTTCGACGGGCCGCACACCTATACCGAGGACGCGAAAGACTTGCCGAACAGGAAGAGTATTACCCTCCCGGACGCGTGCAGGATGCTGCATGTGCGAGCTGAAATTTACTCATTGGAAGAAGGCGTTGGTTTTGTGGAGCATTATCTTGTCTCCGAAGATGGAGAAGTTGTAGTCTCTGACTGCTTCGATTGTGCTGCCTTCTGGATTCCGGAGCAAAACACGCTTCAGGAAGTCGCCGAAGAGCATGATTTAGTACTGAAAGATGATAAGCTGTATTCTGCAGGAAGCGAAAAAAAACTGATCATTACAAAAGAGCAGTTTGAAGCGGTAAAAGACGCCGGCGAAGATATCTTCTATGTATGCGATATCGCAGATCCGGAATATCCTTGCTATATTCAGCAGGACTGGAGCATTGAGATACAATCTATCTAAAACGCAGGATATGCTGCGATTCACAATTTTGAGTCTGCGGCATATCCCCGCAGACCTTGTTTTCTATCTATGATGTCTGAGTGAGTTTAGATATAATAGAGGATGAAAGGACGAAGAAATGTTTTTCAAGAAATTAAAAAAACAAGTTCCCGATATCCCGGAAGATACACCTGCCATCACAAAAGAACAGGTACATCCGGAGCAAAGCACTTGCGACTTTATTATCCGGGCTTATGGCGGTCGGGCAAGCGCCCTGATCAGTGCTATGCCGCTTCATCCCTTAACCGGCGAAAATGCTTCGGGGGTATATCATCCAAGATACAACAGAACTTATTATAATGATAAGATGATGCAGTTATTTAATCGTTTCGGTATAGACGAACAGCCCGGTTATTGCATCGGTTCGCTTAAAAAGAGCTTTGTTGGTTCTGAAAAGGATAGGAGCTGCAACAACAATTTTTCTATCGAAAAAGCATGTGATACGTATAATTGCATAGCCGAAATATTCGGATTTAATGCAGCAAGCGGGATCATAGAGCATCTTATTGTAGATGATACAGGGACAATTATTTTCTATAACCATCATGAAAATAAAAAGCCGTGGAATGAGTACCGCGAGGAGCTTCCCTGGATTATCAGTGATAAGATGGAAGAGTGTTTGCGCATCATTCATAATCTCCAAGAGATTGCAAAGAATCCCTCTGATGTTTACATCGACAGGGATTTTCTTTGGACGAAGGATGATACCATTTGCGGCCGGTACAGCATTGCCGAATTGAATGATCCTGATTATGACGGAATCCATGTCGTATCAAGTATGCCGACGATGTACCGGGCCAAGATTGATTCCTTTGGACAATACATTGCTACCCCGAACACAACATGGGTCGAAGAGAATGATAAAAACAATATCCAAAGATTTTGGGGAGCGGGAACTTATCTTTTTACGCTTTATGATACTTTTCTCGAAGAGCCGGCACGTCGTAGCTGCAATAACAACTATTCAATCTGCGACGAGTGCAAAAAAGAGGGTTCAACAATCGAACTTAACGGTCATAATCGTGAACTTCATTTCGAAGAACATATTATCATAAATAAGTTCGGAAAGCTGATTCTTTACGAGAAGCATTCGCATAAAGAAGGTGAAGATACTGAGCATTATACGCCACTGATTTTGACGAAGGAATACACCCGGTTTTCAAAAGATTCAACAAGGCCGATTCTTGTATGTCAAAAAACAAACAAGGAATATATAGTCACAAGTGATATATTTACCATCGGCTTCAATGAAAAAAATGATTTACGCATTGAGCAACCGAAAGAGGATCACTATGTCAGTAATTTCCATGCGACGCTGATTGTAATGCCGAATGGAAAGATAACCATATCTGACTATTCGCGCAACGGCACATTTATTTCAGGTAAAGGCTCCGAAGATGATTGCTTTGTTCGCATTCCGCCTAATATGGCTATCAAGATTGAAAACGGAATGTATGTAAAGTTTGCAAACGAAGTGTTCCAATTCTTTGAAAATTCTTAGTCTCTCTGAAAGACTAACAAAGCCCTCTTGGGCTGCAATAATTTTATTAACTGCAGCCTTCAGAGGGGCTGCAGTTGTTTTTTTGAGGAGAAAAAGAAATTGAGTTACTATTACGAAACAACAACAAAACTTGTAAGAGAAGAAAAGGAATTCTTATACGAACCAAAATGCACGAAAATTTCAGATCTGGACGCAGCAAAGCAGTTTATTTTGTACCAGCTCATGCTTTCCGATAAACCTCAGGAAGAACTGTGGATCTTGATGCTTGACAATAAGCTCCATTTGATCGGGACCCAGATGATATCCAGAGGCAGCGTGAATCAATGCGCAGCCAACCCCGCTGATATTCTTCGTCCAGTAATTCTTTCCGGAGCGACAGGATTCATTCTCATACACAATCATCCTTCTGGGGATCCTACAGCAAGTGCCGAGGATAACAAACTTACCAAGACGATTAAAAGCGCATGCGAATTGCTTGGCGTGCAGTTGTATGACCACATTATTATCGGGCTTAACAACTTTTTTAGTTACAATGAGGCAGCACTGCTGTAAAATTGCTATTCATGCTCCTTTGGGGGCTGAAGCTATGAAGGCCAAGCTCCTTTGGAGCAGGGCCTTCATTTTTTTGGAGGTGTATTATGAAAAAGAAAATATATTGCGAGCCCAGTACGAATAGTACGCTGTAACGTCTGTGATGTTTACAAGATTTGGTTTATGCGGTAGAATAGGAGTGACAAAACAACAAATGCTAACAAAGACAACAAAAGCTAACAAATACAACACGGACGATATGAGAAATCCATTTACCCCAACTTTTGGCCATGTTCCAAGACAGATGGCAGGAAGAGAAGAAATCATAAACGAAATACTCAGCGGTTATGAAAACGGCCCCGGAGATCCGAGCCTTACCACAATCCTTATCGGAGCAAGAGGTACCGGAAAGACGGCGCTTCTTTCCTACATAGCGAATGAAGCAGAATCCGAAGGATGGATTGCAGTCAGCACGTCTTGCACCAAAGGCATGATGGAAGATATCTATGAGCAGACCATAAGAAAGTCTGAACACCTTCTGGATGAGGAAACCATGGGTCGTCTTTCAAGTCTTTCATTAAAGGTCAGCGCAGGGAAACTTGGGGCAGAAGTAGGATTCAAGTTTGATGAAAAAGAGAAAACGCTGAACTGGAGAAGCCGAATTACGGTGATTATTGAGAAGCTGCATTCGTTAGATATCGGTCTTTTAATTACGATCGATGAAGTGAATCCAAAGCTGGATGAAATGGTGGAATTTGCATCGGTTTATCAATTGATAGCAAGGGAAAACTACCGCGTGGCATTGCTTATGGCGGGGCTTCCGCATAATGTGTCTCTTCTTACAAAGGATACCAGCGTATCATTTTTGAGAAGAGCAAATCAAGTTTATCTTGGGCTTATCGAAGATTACGAAATCGAAGATGCTTTAAAAGAAACCGTAAAAATCGGTGGAAAAGAGATAAGTGATGAAGCAGCGCGCCGCGGCGCAGAAGCGATAAAAGGCTTCCCGTATATGCTGCAGCTGGTTGGATTTAGGGCCTGGGATAAGGCGAAAGATCGTACAAATATAACCATTGAGGATGTAGAAAAAGGGATTTCTCTTGCGGAAAATGATTTAAAAACAAGAGTTTTGAAATCCACTCTGGAAGAAGCATCAAAAAGGGAAATGGAGTTTCTGGAAGCAATGCTTCCCGATGAAAAGTTTTCTACAAGTGCGGAGATTGGGAAACGTCTTGGTTGGGAATCCGGATATGTTTCTACTTACAAAAAAAGACTGTGCGATAAAGGAATTCTTGAAGAGATGCAGAAAGGTATATTTACCTTTGCTTTGCCGTTTTTGAAAGAATATCTTCCTGAATTTATCGAAATGTATTGCGTGCAGCCAGAATAGAATCGAAAAGACTTCGGAGAAATCCGGAGTCTTTTTTTGTGGGAAACAGCACCATAACTTAAAAGTATTGACGCCAAAACGGAAATGTAGTAAAATCAATGCATAAGGGCGTGTCAAAACATAGTGTTAAAACCATAGGAGTAAAAAACGTGATTTACGGTTATGCCAGAGTGTCAACAAAAGGACAGGAAGAAAATAACTCCTTGCAGCAGCAGGAGAACGAGCTTCGAACTGCCGGAGCGGTCGAAGTAATAAAAGAAGCCTTCACCGGTACGAAATTTCACAGACCAAAACTTGATTCCTTGCTGGATCAGATCCAGGAGGGCGATGTTTTGATTGTAACAAAGCTCGACAGAATCGCCCGAAGCGCCAAAGACGGAATCACGATAATCGACTTTGTAATGGAGAAAGGTGCATCAATCCAGGTTCTTAACATGGGTACTTTCGACAACTCTCCGATGGGCAAAGTCGTCCGGACCGTTATGCTCGGGTTTGCGGAATTTGAACGGGACATGATTGTGCAGAGGACACAGGAAGGAAAGGCCTTAGCAAGAAAAAACCCGGATTTTGTTGAGGGTCGTCCGAGAAAATTCACAGACTTTCAGATAGAAAGCGCCTTGAAGCTTCTGGATGAAGGAAAACCCTACAAGGAAGTAGTAAAACTGACCGGGATCAGCAAAAGCACGCTGATCCGGGCAAAAAGACAGAAGAGTATAGAGTAAAATCAGGATTTTTCATTTACCTTTATTTTGTGGTGAATTTGAAGGTATAATCTATCCAAGAAGGAAAATTTCTTCGCTTAAACAGGCGATTTTTCAGAGGGAAAAACCGGGGAAATAAGATATGGCAAAATATATAGATTTATTTGGAAAACGGAATGGAAAAGTAACTGTCCTTTTTGGACCATTTAAACCAGAAGGCATAAAATGCACGTATTGGTATTGCTACTGCGATTGTGGACGTTACTTCAAAGCAAAAACTACTGATTTAAAAAAAGGCACCATTACGGATTGTGGCTGTGAGCCAAAAGATCGTCGCCTCGTTGATCTTTCTGGTCAAAGATTCGGAAAACTTCTGGTGCAACGGCGCATACCGGATAAGCGCGACCATGGATACTATGTTTATGAATGCAAATGCGATTGCGGAAACACCTGCGAGGTTAGTTCTGTTCGCCTTAGAAGTGGAAGAGTTAAAGACTGCGGCTGTGTTCCTCCAACACCACGATATAAAGATTTCGCCGGAAAACGTTTTGGCATGCTCACCGTTGTAAAAAGGGTCGAAAACAAAAATAAGCAAATAATGTGGCTTTGTCGTTGCGATTGCGGAAATGAATTAACCTTATCAACAGCACAACTCCAATATGGAAGAAATCATTGCGGAAATCATCAAGAGCCAAAAACCTATCCTCTTGTTGGAAAAAGGTTCGGAAAGCTCCAGGTTGTTGGTGTTGTTGAAGGGAAGAGAGAGTATCGCGGCTATGTATATAAATGTCTGTGTGACTGTGGGAACACCTGTGAGGCAGGTTCCCTTCGTCTGCAACACGGAACTGTCAAGGACTGTGGGTGCGTTCCTAAAAAGCCTCGCTATATCGACCTTACAGGGCAAAGATTCGGAATGTTGACCGTATTAGATAGAATTGAGAATACCGAAAAAGGAATCATGTGGCGCTGCCGGTGTGACTGCGGTGAAGAACATCCATTCTCAACATATCAGCTTCGTCATGGGGGAAAGGACCAATGCGGCAATCATCCACAAGAGCAGAAGCCAAAATCCTCAACAAGAAAAACAACAAAACCGGGTATAAAGGGATAGAGAAAAGAAAAGAAAATTCAACATACCGTGGCGGGCATCGGACTGGCTGGACAATGGATTCATCTTGGAACCTTCGATACATTGGAAGAAGCGACTGAACTGGATTGTCTAAAGGAAAAAGTAATCCCATTAAAAATTAAACATGGCAAGGATAGGTCAAAGTATTATAAAGAGCATTACGTGAGATGTGAAAGATAACGAAAGTTACTTTTTATACTAATCTTAATTAAACAATATACGATTATGCAATCCCAAATAGAAAACCATTCAAAACACTATATTTACCTATACTATATCGATAAGAACCTCGTATATATAGGCAAAGCTACCACGAATCCGTATAATAGATTTTATAGTCATTGCAAGGAAGCCGGATGGAATAATTACGAATATGTAAATAAAATTGACATAATTGAATTGGAAAACCAAACAGAAATGGAAATGCTGGAACATTATCTAATTATGAGAGATCATCCACGTTGGAACACAAAAGATATTGAACAAATAGAACCGCAATTAGAAATTCGAAAAATCCCAAACGCTATCTCATATGATAGAACTGAATTTTTAAGAGTTTTTTCCAATAATTCCTCCATTGTGGAGGTGCCTCGCTGTCCATATGATTTTTCATACCCCAGCTCCAAAGAATCGTTGCTTGAAAATTGTACCGGGCAGTATGATATATTAGTTTATTATGAAGATAAGGAATTATTGTTCGTGGATAATCCCAGCATCTTTTTAAAAAGGCGGCAGTGGCTTTTGTATTTTAAGACTTTAAAAGACGCAGGCTTTGATCCAATGAGTGTTACTCGGTGTGAAGCATACAGTTTTAATACGAAAACTGAGGCAAAAATATTTTATAAATATCTTATAGCAAAAACAAAGCCGACATATATGAAGTATAGCGATTACTATAAAGATGATATTAGTTTTGAATTATTTAATCTACCTAAGCCAAAGATTCAACAAAAAAGATGGCTGAAAGATAATTTAAAACAATTTCAAGATGTGTTTGACACTTTGGAACAAAAAATTGCGGAATATAATAAAAGAAATCGCCAAAAAATATAGCGACTTGAATTTAGGGATAGTCCTGCCTAACCAGAAATAAGAAGACTGAAAATACGAGGCTGGCGCACAATATAAGGAATGAAAAAACACAAAAAAACCCTTCCCCTGGAAGTCACAAATCTATATAAATCCCACGGGATCCTGGATGCCGCTGCAGAAATTCTTGGCCAGGCAGAGGCCACCCCGGTGAGCGAGCGCAAAATTATCACGCCGCTACATCCGGAAGGAATCGTCGCAAATATCAGGCAATATGCCGAAGCCATGTTTGTGTCGGCAAACAGGGACTATCTGGATTATATAGATTTTTCGACGGCAAAATACATCCTCTCCGTGCTGCATTGGAGCCGGTACAAGGAAATATACTCCTTCAGCCGGGAAATGGTTGAGTTGCTTGCGGACGGAAGCATGACCATACCCATTGAAGCATTACACCTTCTTCCGTTTCCGTGTCTCTATGTCCAAATGGAAGGAAGAGAAAACGACGGATTTATCGCAGATTCATATGATGGGGACAACGGTAAAGTACTGCGCCTGACATTCCTTAAAGACGATGGGACGGACACGCTGTACCGGTTCTTTGAGTTTGATCTTTCCAAGAATGATACCATTGACGAAGCGCTGCGCTGGCAAACGAAGCAAACGAAGGATTCTCTTGCAAGAATGGGGCAGGAAGATTCTATAATAGAAGACTATTCTGTAGACGAAGTGAGCGTGGCGTTTTCATTGCTTCTTTATCTCTGCTGCCAGAACGCCGAAATTAAAGAAAGCTCCGAGACCGCATCACTGCACAAAAATGGAAGGACGAAAGAAGAAATTGCTTCGGACAGCTTCCGATCCGTAAGAAAATGGACGGCAGGGGAGGAGATCACCCGAAAAATCAAAGTTCTATCTAAGAAGAAACCACAAGCGGTCAAAGAATACTACCAGCAGAAGGCGTCCTCATCCAAGCGGCCACACATCAGAGCGGCACACTATCACCATTACTGGACGGGGAAGAGGGACGGATCTGAAGAACGAAAACTGATTGTCAAATGGCTGCAGCCAACGTTCATCAACGGGGATAGCGAAGACCTGACCGTTAAGACAACAAAATTCGAATAATTATATGTGAATAAGTAGCTCGTTTAAGATAGAAAAATGCCTTGGAGCAATAAGGGGAAATATCATGACAGAAGAAAAACAGGAACTTGAATTCAGACGCGCATATGTGAAGGCATTAGCCGATAGAAATCCTTCGGAAGAAATGAAATACAAAACAAATCACGAATATCCGCTGAATGGCTATGAAATGATGGCACAAGATTATGAAAAAATGCTTCATGACAAGTCAACGGATGAATACTTCGATGCCGCAGACGCAAGAGATGTTGAAATGAAAATCAAGGCTCTGCGAACGGTTGCCAGGTTGAATGAAGAAGAAATAGATGCTCTCTTCGACACCAGTGCATTCAACAGCATCGTTAAAGGCTACCTTTGGGCGGCCATGGAGCAGACAGATCCTGAGCTGACCGAGGAACAGAAAAATGCCATAGCAGGATGCTTTTCGCTTGTGCTGAGTGAAATGAGCGCATGGGACGCACGCAGAAAGTATGTCAACAATTTGAAGGAAGGAAAGGAGAATGAGTAATGGATACCGTAAGCGATTTTATATCTTATGTGAAACTCGACATCAGTAGCGTTAAAAACGGAACACTGCCTTTAGAACTTTTTGTGAGGGATTATTGTGGCGTGCTTTTTATTCTTGGGATTCTGGCAATGTCATGCCTTCTCATGCTTAAATTAGGTCGTCTTGTATTAGAAGCTGCCAAAGACACACATACTTGCAACGATAACATGGTTGTTCTAACTAAAAAACAAGTTACAACATGCATGGCCCCGTGGGCTATTAGTTCGGTAATCTGGATGATAATAGCGTCAATTTGACACTCCCCATGGCTAAAGCAAGGGGTTTTACGGCGGCGCTTGATAAGAGTTTTTCCATAAAACTGCATACTGCCCATCGTGTAGAGTATTTGAGACAAATTGCAGATACACAAGAAATATATAGAGTGAAAAGTTGAGCAGACGCTGTAATGATAGAGGAAACGGCAGCTCGTCTTAGATAGACAAGCTGCTTTAGTTTGTTCCAATCAGGATCCAACTCATATCCGCTTCGATATAGCAGAGTTGGTAGGTCAGGCGACGACCGTTGAAATTGTTGGTCACGCATTCAAAAAACATCCGGCCGCTGGCGCGGGATACGGATACAACCTTATCAACCGGATATATTACCGGATCCCCATCCTCATCAATCAGGCGGAAGCGCCTCGGTACCATTCCGTCTTTGACAGTGAAAGAGGCTATGACATCAATGGATTTTCGAAACTGCATCTTTTAATGAGATGAAATGTTATTATTCAAATACATTTCTGTTTTCTCCGTAGAAAATACGTCCATGTTCAAGGTTTGATTTATATGCGCAGCCTTCGCTCAAAATCTTATTTTTATTAACACAATGTTTTGCATTTGAACATTCAAGATACTGGCTGCAGCAACCAAATGATTCATGTTCATAATCCTTTAAGACCTTTACAAATGCGGCTGCAATATTTTCTGAGAAACCAATTATTCCATCAATATTCTTGAATTCAATCTTTGCCCATTCTTCATCATAAGAAAGAACTATCTCCGCTGGGAAGAACTTTGCGTTTGCAACTCTCACAAGCATATACGAAGATGATTTAACGCGAAAAACCAACTTTACAACAATAGAATCCTTCGCTTTAATTGAAATCGCTCCATCTGAAATCCTATTGACATTCAAAAGTCGGATATACTCCTCGTCAACCAATTTTTCTTTCAAAGCATCTTTAATTTTACAAACATCAAGGTCTGTATCTAATGTAAGATTTAACTCAATTTGCTCCATATTTTATTCCTCTGCCATCCGATAAAACTCATACTCGCTAATTATCTCTATATCGTATCCTTTTTCTTTATATTCTTCAGCTTTTTTTTGCTTGTTGCTTTTCCCCTCTTTGATTACTCCTTCTCTATATCCTCCAACAACAAGATAATTGACTTTTTTTGTTACAGAATCGGCACAATGCCCCCCATAATTAACAACCAACTGCATCGCGTTTTTTCTATCAAATTTTTCCAGAGTTCCGGTAAACACAAAGGTTTTATTATAAATAGGAGAGTCCTCATCTATCAGATCCTTTTGAGCAACAATTTGTTTTGCGCGTACAGCAGAAGAATGTTTTTTGAATGTTTTCTGTATCTCCTCAATCGAGCCAAAAACAGCATATACATCTTTCAACAAACAGGAATATACTTGAATTGTAGTAAAACAATCTCCTAATGCTCTATGAGCTTCCATTTGAGGGATATTATAATACTCCGCAAGATCGGAAAGGCGATGGTGTTTTAAATTTTTAAGAACTTTTCGAGCAACCCGTAATGTGTCAATAAAATCATTCGAGAACTTTTGTCCCAGGGATAATTCTGCTGCATCATATATAAAATTTATATCAAAATTAACATTGTGACCTATGACAATATTTTCTCCAATAAAATTCAAGAATTCCGAAAGAACTTCTTTTTCACTTCTTGCATTTTCAAGCATTCTGTTTGTTATTCCTGTCAAGCTTGTTATGAAAGAATCAACATATCTTACTTTCTGCCCATCTACAACACAATAGTCTACAATATCCTCATCACAGATAGTATAGTACGCAGGTTTAATTAACTCTGAAAAATACGCTACTACCTTACCATCCTTTACTTTTAATCCGGCTACTTCAATTAAAGAATCCGAATTATAATCAAGACCCGTCGTTTCGGTATCGATCACAACATAATCCTTTAAGTCAAGAATCGTACTATTCCCTTTTTCTCGAATTCTTTTTTTCTCTGTGTAAATTTCTTCTTTATCGAAACCAGAAAGAGCTGCTGAATATAAAAGCCTTAGCCGTTCTTCTTTATCTTCATCATCAATCGCTTCGTTAAGAAAATCTGTTATTTCTTTCTTTATAGAAGGTTCCATATTATCGGAATCAAGAAACGATTGAAATGTTTTCTTAAAAACATCAAATGAAAGACCTATTTCTACATTTATCCCTCTACTCATTATCTTTGCTCCCTCTACTTCAAATATCTCACGAATATCACTTTGCCAAGAATATATATCTCAGAAATTCCAGACTCGTCGAATATGCGAAAAACCACTGGAAACTATAAGGTCAATTTATTATATCTTATCCCTGCAGTCATAACAAACACCAAAGTTTACCTGGCCTTTTCCTCCGTAGGATATGAAATTTTCCTCCGTCCCGATATGACCACATTTTTTGCATTTAATCAGCCTCCCATGAATGGGGGCATTGATTACCGCCTCCTGTTCGAAGATCTCCGGATGATTAAAATAGAAGCTAATTTCAGATGCGCGCTGCTCTTTTTTTATTTGTTCCTGCATCCGGAAGGCATCAAATTTTTCACGTGCGGTCTTTAATAATTTTTCATATTGCAAACCAACCCGGACCGCTGCAGGGAGATTTTCGACTATTTTTTCAGCGGCCTTAATCATTTCATCCGCATTTTCGGGAATCCCTTCAAATTCATTGAGATACCCATACCTTACAGATATAGGGGTATCATTCGGAAAGATTTTCCCGACGGTCTCTATAATCTTATTATCAATTTTTTGGGATTCTATCTCAGTTTTGATTTTGGCAATCTTCTGCGCTTGGTTCTTCTCGTTTTCTTCTCGGATCCTCCGTTGCGTTTCCTCTTGTACTTGTTTCTCTTTTTCGAAATCCCTTTCCTTAAAATGAACCAGTTTCCATATCGGAAGATACGCATTTTTTACGGCATATTTTTTGCTTTTGTACCGCCATGCCTTATCATAATAAGCATAGTATCCTTCCGGTTGTCCGTAATCATTTGTCTGTAGCACTCCGTTCCGGCCAAAGATAAACATCGCCTGGTTGGTATATTTATTTCCGACAACCATAAATTGATATTTTGAATTCCATAATTCCTCAATAGTATTCCCTTGAACTTCCGCAACAAGCTCCGGTTTATTTGAAAGATCTGGTTCGTGGTAGGGGAGGAGCTTTTGAATATTATCCTTTGCAGTAGAAATAAAATCCTGAATAGAAAAACATGGATTACCGGTTTTAAAGTAATGATCTCCGTTATAGACCATTCTCTCGATGCATTCTTTATAATCATCGAACTGCACATATATTTCTGCCTCTTCCTGCTTAATATCCAGCTTGCCGAGCGGGGTCCGGATCCCGCTATAGGTGTATTTATGCTGATATCCACCGTCTATATATTCTTTGCTTATATCAAAGAGCCAAACGACTTTGTATCCGGCTTCTGTATAAAAGCTGTTTCTATCTCTAAACTCATCAATCGACAAGCTGCTATGTTGGAACTCTATAACAGTATCGTTAATCAGGACATCGGCATAATGCTTTTTCCCGGATTTATCAGATACAACAACTTCCCGGCATTCCTCCGGAAACCGCTCCTGCCACTCCCGGTGCCAATCAGTCATATCGTATGTCCAAGAATCAACACACTTAATATATTGATACTTCGCATTTGAAGGGAAATGTGCAAAATGCGGAGATCTCTCCGAACCTCTTTTCTGAAAGACTGGCTGCGCACACATTGGACAAAAATAATGTTTCCCGGAAACTGCATTTTCAATCCAAACGGATTGATTGTTTTCATCAAAAGCTTTGAACATGGAGAATCCCTTTCGATATGATAAAACAAAAAAGACCTAACACGACTTGATTATATCACAGGGACTACATAACCCAGTACAAAAAATACGCCAAGTCTGGGAAAAACACCGGCAAGGAAGGGGAAAGGAGGCGGGATTTTAGGGGATTTAGGGCGGAATTTGCTCTACGCATGTAGAACAACTATTCCTAAAATGTAATTTTTGGGAAATGTTGCTTTCTTTGGTATAATTTGGCATTTATGCCGGTAAAGATGAGCCAGGTAATCCTGGCTCGATTTTCTATTCAAACTATGAAAGTCAAATTTATTGTAACGCTGTTGCAAGGTTTAATCAATTTAATTTTTTGATTTAGCCTTCGGAAAAATCGCCTGTTTCAGCCATTCTATTTTTTCTTTTGATATATATATCCTTGAATTTTCAACGAATTTCGTCTATAATTTATTTGTTTCAAAGTATACCCGCTTTTTAGAAAAGCCCGGAGCCCCCATCCCTTATGCCTCCAGGCTTTTTCTTTTTCAATAATTGACCAATATTCCTTTTTATGAGAAAATATTCCCGGAGCTACCATAATACGGTAGGCGGTTTGCCCTCACCAGAGGGTGAGAACCCTCTGACAGAAATGAAAGGGGGTGATCAGAATGAGCGATTTTGAGATTCTCAGCATCGTATTTGCTGTTTTAGGAATCGTTGTATCCATGCTGATTGCATGGATTAAAGAAATTAGTTCAAGAAAAAAATAACCGCCGGACCTGACAAAACGGCGATTATTTTTATTCGCTTTTTTTAGGGCAAACCGTCTATCGGTAGCTCTTTTTCTGTATCAATGATAGCAAATTTTATGAATTGTGTCAAGACATTGAATTATCAAGCGCCGCAGTAAAACCCCTTGCTTTAGCTATGGGGAGTGTCAATTTCCTTCTTGGCGTTATTATACCTTAAATTAAAAAGCCTGGTAAATAGCACTTTGCTACTTCCGGGCTTGTTTATTTATATTCGTTAACTTTATTGAAAATTCAACACTTTTTAGCTGTCAAAGCATTGTTCTTACATGGGAAATATGCGATAATACCTATGGAGCTACCATAATACGGTAGGCGGTTTGCCCTCACCAGAGGGTGAGAACCCTCTGACAGAAATGAAAGGGGGTGATCAGAATGAGCGATTTCGAGATTCTAAGCATCGTATTCGTTGTTTTGGGAATTGTGGTATCCATCTTAATTGCATGGATTAAAGAAATAAGTTCAAGAAAAAAGTAACCGCCGGACCAAGGGAAGGTTACTTTTTAACTAATCTTTGGGCAAACCGTCTATCGGTAGCTCTTTTTCTGTACTAATAATATCAAGTTTAAAAGGCTGTGTCAAGGCGTTGAATTATCCCTGATGAACTGATGCAGCCTTTGAATTTCAGTGCGGCAACTGTCAAGAGAATCTTCTGCGTACTGTAGATCCCTCCGAAGGTTCTCATTCTCATCTTCAAGACTATTATATTCTTCAAAAAGCGCAAGAAGTGCTTCAGATAGAACTTCCTCCGATGGCTGCGGATAGTGATGTTCTATCCTATATACGAGTTCTTTTATCTCTAACATACTCATCACACTTCCTCCTGCGGCTCTTTGAGAACATCTTTTTTCAGATACCCGTTGATGTACAGGTTATAATCGTGGTATCCGCTGTCACCGTCGAACTTAATCCGGATCCAATACATCCCATCTGAACCCACCGCATACAGATTATATTCCGTATCTGACACTTTATCGATCTTCGGTTCATTCCGGCAGTATTCTTCCAGCTCTTTTATATTGGGAAACCGCTCGATTAAACGGTCATAAATATAATCGAACTCCTTTGCCATGGGGTCCGGGACCGGGACTATCTTCGTTACTGTATTCCACCACTTACCCTTGTCATAGTCAGCCCGGATATACCCTGCCTTTTTTTCCGAAAATTCATAAAACAAACCAAACGGGTTCTCATATTCTATGTGTACCATCCACATTACCTCCGCACATGATTCTATCTAACACGAGATATTTTTTGTACTTACTCCCCTGCTTCTTCTGACAAATTCCCAAAGCAAACCGGCTCTCCCTGATCCAGCATCCATGCAGCTACCTTCTGCGCCTTTGAGAATTCCGCGGGATATGCCAGGATTAGATTTAAGAAGCGGTTGGTCCCGCTCTGCCGGGTGCCTACCAGATCGCCGGGGCCGCGCAGCTCCAGGTCTTTTTCAGATAGAATAAAACCATCTGTTGTCTCACACATGGCAGTCAGCCTTGGGTTATTATCCTCCGTTGCCTTTTCACTGCATAAGACGCAGTATCCCTGATATGTTCCTCTGCAAACTCTTCCCCGGAGCTGATGCAGCTGCGACAGACCGAAGCGTTCTGCACTTTCTATTATAATAAAGGAAGCGTTCTTGACCGAGACCCCGACCTCCACAACGGTAGTTGAGATAAGAAGATCAATTTTGCCGTCCCGAAAATCATTCAGAGTCTTCTGCGCTTCGTCTTTTTTATCTTTCCCGGTGAGGGTCGCTATCCGGACCCCGTATGGCTCCAGCATCTTAGAGTAGAGTTCGGATACTTCTTCTACGGATAAAACGCCTTCCAGCTTCTCATTCGCGTCAATCATCGGACAAACGATGTACCCTTGCCTGCCCTTGTCTATCTGAGAACGGATAAACTTCGCTGTTCTCTGATGGTAAGATAATCCGTCCTTTGCTTTTGCAACGCCGGTGATTACCGGAAGTCTTCCCGCAGGCATACCGATAATCTGGTACACTTCAATAGAAGATCCGTTTACAGCCTGTGCCAGAGTCTTTGGAATTGGCGTTGCAGACATATACATCGTATGAATTCCCGCAGCACCCTTCTTGGCAAGATTTTCCTTACAAGCGACACCAAACCGCTGTTCTTCGTCTACTACGCAGATCCGCAGGTCTTTATATATTACATCTTCAGACACCAGTGAGTGTGTCCCGACGACGATCCGAGTTTCTCCGGACTTGATATATCCGAGGATTTTCTTCTTTTCAGACGCTTTTACATCAGATCCAAGATAAGACACCTTGATTCCGAGCGGTCCGAATATAGACTGAAAATCCTCATAGTGCTGCCGGGCAAGTACCGTCGTGGGTGCCATAAGAGCTGCCTGCGCCGTTCCACTTTTTCCGATTATTTCGGATAATAGCAGCATCGCAACCGCAGTCTTCCCGGAGCCGACATCCCCTTGCACAAGTGCATTAAGCCTTCTGCCGCTCTGGATCTGCTTCTCCATCTTGTCAAGTACATCCTTCTGCCCTTCCGTAAGATCAAATCCCAGAGAATCCAAAACGTCGTTATACAGCGCTTTTGAGGCAATCTGGTACGGTGATCCGATGGCAGCGCAGCGGTTGCCGATTTCAACCTGATATGTAAAATTCAAAATCTCGTAAAACAGATTCTCCAGTTCTGCCTTGCCCGCTGCTTCGACACTTTTGGGGAAGTGCATCTGCTCAAAAATTTCAGATAGAGAAGAAATGTTAAACTCTTCCCTTGTTCTATCTGAAATGGGTTCTGCCGGTCTTACTCCGGCATCCCACGCAGCATGGAGCTTTGCAGCGAAATAATCTTCTGCCATTCCGGGAATCTTCGGGTACACCGGACTTACATTCATGACTTCTTTCGGAAGGCCAAATGCCTCCGGCGCAGAACACTTATATGTATTCCATTGGTAGTCATAAGTGATAATCCCGGCAACATATACCCTCTTCCCCGATAAGCGGCAAAGTTCGTTGTATCTAAAATTCTGGTTAAAGAATGTCACCTGCAGCTTATCCTCCGTACCGGCAATCGTTCCTTCAATACGAATCGTTGGAACAGATCCATACGACTGACGCACAGATAGAATATCCATATATACTGAAGACTGCCCTTCTGCTCCGACAATTCCAAGAATTTTCGTGTAATCCAGGAATTTTTTGGGGGCAATACAGACGAGTTCTTCTGGAGTATAGATACCCTTTTTATTGAATTGTTTCTCCTTTGCAGGCGTAACGCCCAGGTCTTTTAATGTCATAATTTTACGATGCTTCCGCCAGTTTCTTGTTGATTACTTTATTCTTCCAGCTTTGGAGCTGTCCGAGCGACACAACATCCGCAGGGATAACAAGTTCTTCCCCGGAGCAGCCAAAGTCTTTCAGAACGCTGATAATCATGTTTTTATCTCTTTTAGTATATTGTCCTTTTCTGCGTTTTTCTACTTCTTCGACGGTTTTCGGAAGAAGGAAATCCGGAATGTTCGTTCCATAACTTAATGATGCCATATTTTATTTTTCTTCCTTTCCTATTTTTTGATGAAGCTTTCGCCGTAAAGCCTCTCTGGTTCTACTTTCGCAGCAATCTACCTCGCAGAAAATTCGAATGTCAGTCGTAAGGCACGCATCATCAAATTCTTCCGTCCCCGGTAAAATACCTATTTTTTCCGCATAATCATCAATGATTTGTTCTGCCAATCTCATTTCCACGATGCATTTTGTGCGCTTTTTAAGCGCGGTTTCAACATACTTTGGAATATCCCTCGTCATTCCTCTTCCTCCGGATCAAAGCCAAAACACTCTTTCATTATCGTAAGATACCGTTTCGTCGCTTCCGCATTAAGCGGTGCTTTCAGCGAAGCAAAACTCCAAAGCACCGCCTCTTCTTCCGGAATATCGAAGCTTCCGGGAGCCGGTATAAATTCGCACCCATTGTAATAAGGCTTGGGCGATTCCATGAGCTTTTTTATTTCCGTCATTGTCTTGCAGGTCCTCAGCAGCTCACTCCTCTTAACATTGATTGTATTTACGATGTTCGGATCAATACCGGCGTTAAGATAGGATGCCGTCCTGCTTGCCGTATCTGCCATACAGGCGATATATGCCTTTTTTAACGATTCTTCTCTTGTCATAAATTCCATCCCAAATGTTTTAAACGTTCAAAATTTCTGCAACACTTTTCAGCTGAGCTGCACTGATAGTGCCGTTATTAACCAATGCACGCAAATCGTAAAGTTTATCCCTGATTAAATCAATCAGTTCAATACTATCAATATAGTCCTGCGCTTCACGCTCGGTCGGAAAGGCAATTATAAATCCATTAAACCCGTATGTACTGTCGTAGGAAGTTAAATAGATATCTTCGTTACTCTGCCGGTATTTATCATACCTCCCTGCAGATACATATTTTCGCCCAACTGCTGTTATTATTTGGCTTCTAATCTCATGTTTAAGAGAATGACTTTTGCTGTCATACTGCGTGCAAACAATATAGAGATTTTGCCCAACAGAATATTTATCTTTTAATTTCATCCTTTACCTTTCCCGTCCGAAAGAGCCTTTACCGGCTGTTCGTCGGACAATCCAACCATAAATAACGCCATCTTTTTTATTTCCTCTGAACTGATTTCACGTCCTTTTTCGCCTTCTTTTAGGCTTCCGTAAATATCATGCTTATGAATGAAAGCAAGCAGTAAAGCCTCTTTTTCTTTTTCCCATAGGGTTTTATAGAACTCAAACAGAAATTCTATCTCGGCCTTTTGCGCTTTCGTGCAATACGTTCCAGACTGTGTTTTTTTCTTTCTGCCGGTGCGACTATTATATACATCAAAAATATTATTGATATCGCCCGTAACCTTGTAGATAGTTTGATTAAGAATTCGCCGTTCGTCTATTCCATGATAATCAAACGAATAGAATTCAACCTTATCTTCACTCAATTCTTCGAGTGACATTTCATATTTGATAAGCAGCTTGTCAAGAATAGCTTTTGCCTGTTCTTTTTCGCCGTCCGTGCCGCGAAGGGCAAGCTCATATATTTTTTTTAATCTTTCTTTTTCGGTTCCCATTGAATAGCTCCGTCTGCTGAATACTGAAAAGGTTCTATCTTACGCCATGCAATTACAGAAAACCGCCGAGAAAGCCCACTGCGTAAGCTGTGGGATGAGAGGCGGCCTGCGATTGCCGAACATTTGTTTGTTTTTATATTTTGTGATATAATAAATGCATGAAACAGATCCGTACCTACAAGTACAAACTGTATACTTCCAAGAAAAACCGCAGCCTTGATGATGCGGTTTCCTTGGCGTGTGAAATCTGGAACCACTGCATCATGCTTCACAGAAAATACTACCGCATCTACGGTAAGTATCTAAACAAGTACAAGCTTCAGAAGCACCTGACAAAGCTGATGCGCCTGCCAAGATACAAACACTGGCACAATCTTGGCTCTCAAGCGATTCAGGATATCACCGACAGGATAGACCGTTCCTACAAGGCGTTCTTTTCCCATGTAAAAGAGCATCGTCACGGGAAGAAATCTGTCCCTCATTTCTGCAAAGAAAGCAAGTACAGAAGCATCACGTTTAAACAGGCCGGGTACAAGTTCCTTGAAGGTACAAACCGCATTGTTATCATGGGAAAGACTTACAAGTATGCAAAGTCCCGTAAGCTGCCGGAAGGAAAGATTAAAACCCTCACCGTAAAGAGAAATACACTTGGCGAATTCTTCATCTACGTATGTATGGAAGTTGAAACTCCTGAAATCATTGCACGAGCAGGTAATGCTGCCGGCATGGATTTCGGGCTGGAAGACTTCCTCACATTGTCAGATGGAACCCGCATAGCGTCCCCTCTTTGGATGAAGGAAAACCTTTCTGCAGTCCGCAGTGCTCACCGAAGAGTTTCTCGGTGCGTTAAGGGCTCAAACAACCGCATGCGTGCCGTAAAGGATCTTGACAGGCTGTACTCCCATATGGCAGATTCACGGACAGACTGGTTTATGAAACTTGCCGGTGATCTGACTGCAAAGTACAGTGCGATCCGTATAGAGGATCTAAACCTTGACGGAATGAAACGTCTGTGGGGCAGAAAAGTATCAGATCTTTCTTACGCAGAGTTTGTCAAGATCCTCGAATACAAAGCATCTCTTAACGGCTGCGCTGTTGAGAAAATCCCACGTACCTACCCATCAAGTAAAATCTGCCATAAGTGCGGCTGTCTTAATGAGGTAATCAATTCCGAGTCTCCCGATTCCGGTACATTCAGAAAAGACAGCAGGCGGCATTGGATATGTCCATCTTGCAGCGCAATTCTTGACAAGGACGTAAATGCTGCATGCAATGTCCGGGACTATATTAGAATCGCATAGAAAATCTTAAGGGCGGGGCATCGTCCTTTGCTGAGAGATGTAAGACCTTTCGCTACGAATGGCCATCTCTGTGAAGCACAATTCCAACCTGCGAAGTGGGTAGAATCCCACTCCGTAAGGGGTGGGAGTATGTCAATCTCTTCACTCATATCTACTTTTCTCCGCAATCTGTAATAAAGGCCTCCGGATCAAGAAGAAGCGCATCCTCTTTTTCCTCTTTTTTTGCTTTTCTTTTTTCTTCGTAATATTCCGGCGGCATACCTTTTATGAAGCTGTCGATCCAGATTACTTTATCTTTCTTATAGAACTTTCCTGCTTTCATCCGGCGAAGGTGTCCTCTTACCGGAATCACCTTTCCGGAGCCGTCCTTTTGCTCCTTTGTCTGCACAACATATATATTGTTGCCGCTTTCTTCTTTCAGCATCCGAAAAACGATAACCTTTTTCCCGTCCTCATCCCGGGTGCCGATAGCTTTTACAACCTTATCTTCGTCCTTATTTGCGTAATACAGATAGGCATTGGCTGCGATAAAGGTCTGACAGATAAAAACGGAATCGGAGCGCAGCTTATCCTGCACATTTTCTGCTGTTATCTCACAAAACTTCTTGTATTCAAGCTCTTGCTGTCTATCTGACAATTTATTGTTTCTATAGTGCCGGTACAGGGTATCAAATACAATTCTCGGAGAGAAACCATAGTATTCTGCAAGAGAAGAAAACTTATACTTCCCTACTTGATAGTCCTGTTCTTCTTCATTGTACCGGCATTTAAAGGAATACTTTGCGGTTGTCCGCTTGTAGAACTCCTCTTTACCCTTCATCAGCCTCAGCTGCTGCTTCATAAGTGATACATCCATGCCGTTCTTGATATTAAGCTTTGTGTCCTCGTAAAAGGATAACTGCCCTGCCCGGACACGGAATGTATTGCCGTGATAATCGGAATTTTTTTGGACCATCGCCGTCATGCTGCACGGCGTAGTGCGAAGCTCCATCTGCACCGCATCGTAAAAGTTCCCGCATCGATCCGCATACTCTTTATTCGCCTTGTACCAGTCTATCAGCGCAAGGCCGGTATTATAATCAATATCGAATACAACCATTAGTACACCTCAACCAGTGTGCCTTGCCCGATAATTCGCCTGATGTCCTGTTCCAGACTTCTTTGTTCTTCGCAGACTTCAGGAACATCGGAATCAAGGTCAATGACTTCCACATCCACATCGATGCTGTTCGAATATACGTTCTGCACCCGGCCAGCTTCAACAACAACGACTATTTTTGTCATTTCCGTTCCTCCCTCCGAAGTCTTCCCAGTTCCTTGGCAAGACGCTTGTAATGAATCGAATAATCTCTTTTTAATTTCGGGCTTTGTGTAGTTTCGATAACTTCCTTTACCCTTTTCATTTCCATTTCGATATCCGATATATTCATTGATTTTTCAACCTTTCTGCAATAATTATATAACATGATTTGCCTATTGTCAACCATAATATGTAAGTTTTTAACACGAATTACCCACATCGTCCGTTGCATAAAAAAAGAAGGCTTCCAAGAAGTCTTCTTTTCGGCATTATATTTTTCTCCTTATTTTGCGTAAAGTTTTTTGACCGCTTGTTTCTGATCAACGTGTTCTTTAAACAACAGGAAATTTTTCTTGTTCACGTATTGAGCATACCGTGAAGAAACAAAGAACACAATCATCGCAGCCATAAGATAAGCGGTTGGAATCTGTCCGATATACTCAGAATAAAGATAGACAAGAAGCCCAATCGTGAGCATTATCCCAACCCTGATCTTTGTGAAAGTGTCTTTTAAGGGATACAGCTTTGTGTAAATTCCGCCGAAAATGGCACTGTATGGGAGCTGCAGCCATAGAATCTCCCATTCCCGGCCGCCGCGAATAAATTGTTCTATACATACAATAAACGCAAGTAATGCCGCATAAATACAGATATGCTTTGCCGACATTGACCGCATCATATTTCTGATATATCCCTGTGAAATTTTATCGGGATGATTGAGTCTTACCATGCTTAATTTCCTTTTGCCCCGGCATCATTCTGCGTAAGAACCTGCTTTGAATCATTGAGCAATACAACCTGTCTGCCATCAGATGTGAAAACAATGTCCCCGGATCGGAACGTGCCATATATCTTTTTTGTGTACTTCATCATATCAGAAAGCACAGATTCATGCGGCTGAAAGTAATCATTATTACGCCCGCAGCTGATTGCAATATAGGCCGGCTTCAGGTACTTGTAAATGCTGTTGCTTGTGTTGCTTCCATGATGTCCGGCCACAACAACGCTTGTCTGTCCAACAAGAGTTGTCAGCTTCGCTTCCTGTTCTTTTTCCAAATCTCCCGTGCAGAGGAAGGATGTGTTGCCATACTTTATCAGCGTAACAACGCTGTTATTGTTGGTATTCTCCTCATTGTCTGCAATATCATAAATGGTAAGGGTGCAATTTGCGTTCCTTCCGAGGCTGATCGTTGTGTCATAATCCTCAACGAACTCACTCTTTGCCTTTGCTGCAGCTTCGAAATAATAAAAATAATTCTCGTCTGATAAATCGCCATAAATCGTTTTATCGACATCGAAGGCATCGTATACGAATTGCAGACCGCCCACATGGTCTTCATGTGAGTGGGTTGCTATGACATATTCAATCGGGCCGTCCACATAGGGCTTAATTTTTTCCACGACGCTTGGGCCTGCTTCATACGGTCCGCCGTCTATCAAGACTTCGGTATTGCCGAAATCTATAAAGACGGATAAGCCTTGACCTACATCCAGCACCATGTATGTCAGTTTCTCCGGGTCTTTTTTCTCCGGATCATCTATTTTTTGATCGCCCTTATCGACGTCAACATCTGAAAACCCGCCCTGTTCCTTTTCCGGTTTTGGTGCATTAAGTGCTGATACTATATACATTCCGGCAAGGAGCAATACCCCGGCAATCAGAATGGCCGCAGCAATCTTGACCCATAATTTAATTTTTCTTTTTTTCTTGGTCATACTAAAGATGATGGCACAGCGCTGCCACATTTTTCTTTGTCATGGATGCCGGCTCCCAGCCTGCTGCATTCCTTCGAATTATAACATACAGTACCGGCCCGTACATACTAATATCTTCCGCCGCAAAATCTTCTGCAATCTTGTTTTTCGTTCCGGAACGCTCTTCAGAACTATAGTAACACACAATTCCCGCATCCGGGATGATTTCCTGACACAAACAAAAAGATGCAGCCGCATTAAGTTCAATATTTGCTACCGATGAAAAACTTGCCGGAAGACTATCATCTTGAACTTCTATCTGTTCTTTTTCCCCATTCGGAAAAACCTTTAAAACCGTCATTTTAACTCCTTAAATATGTTTACATAGATACTATACAATATAAATGAGATAAAAATATGAATATTGATAAATTTCTATCTGAAATTTGTTTCTTTTTTTTGTAATTAAGGATATAATTTTAACATGATTTACCGAATGTCTTATTCAAAATTGTATAATAGATATATAGACGCTTAGGAGACAAATTATGGACCCCGAAAAAACAAATAAATGTTATCTGCGCGATGAACTGAACATCGTACTGAAACGAAAAGAAATCATCCAGCTGACCGGAACAACAAATAAGACCTTTATCACCTGGAATACCCACAGAAAAATACCCAATTTACCCGCCCTTCTTGTTTTGGCCGAATTATATAATACAAACATCAGCTATCTTTTATCTCTTGCAGAAAACAATATGAAGCTTGAATCGTATGAGATAGATCCGGCGAAAATGCGCTTCGCGGATATAAGAGCCGAATGGAAAATCTCGCAGCTGGATCTTGCGGAGCTTACAGGGCTTCAGCCCAAAACTATCCGAGGGTATGAAAAAGGAATCCTTACAAGCAATTTTAACGCGGTATTCGCCCTGGCCGACGCATACAATGTCTGCGTAGAATACCTACTTGGCCTTACGAATATCAAGCACCTTGATTCTGTACTGATTACGCCCAACACCGTGCTTCAAATCGTCAAAGACAATGAAAAAATCAACTGCCTGGTAGGGCAAGACAACCTGATCCGCACTCCGGCAGGAGAAATTATAGATAGAAAGGAATTGGACAGTTTATGTTTTCGAATTTTGGCAAAATAAAAAAAGTTTTCGCCTTGTTTATGATACTTGCCCTGGCATTAAGTTTATCTTGCTGCGGCAAAAAAGAAGAACAGCCTCAGGGTGGATTTTCGGACGTTGAAATATCTGAAAAGGAAAAGGAAAAAGAAAACCCCAAAAACACCTTTACGCAGCTGCCCGAACCGCTGGGACTTACCTACACAACGCAGGAGATTCCGTATGCACGTCAGCAATTTCAGGTTCCGGACTGTTTTTTGATGCTTCCGCAAACCGCTCGGCATATTGCTTTCAGCGGGAGTGGAGATTTTGAAGGAGTACAGCTTCATCTTTACACGGACATTCCTGACTGGTTCGGTATTGAATGTGATCCAGAGTGGCAGGACAGAAGCGCAATGGATGTATGGGACAGATTCGATGATGATGTGTTTGTAGATTATTCCATTAAAAAGGAAAAGTGCCGTCTTGATTATCCCCTTATGCCTACTGCCTTTGACATCGAAACAGGAATTGAGGACTTTCATAAGGTATGCGGATATATCTTCGACTGTGCCCCTTTTAGATCGAAATATGATTCAAATGTTATTTCGGAATATCGACTTTACGGATATGGATATGTATTCGATCATGTAAGCTGCTTGTGGACAGCAATATATCCGGTAGAAAAGCAGGCGGATGTTGAAGCTCTTTTATCTTATATCGTATCGACGGTAAAGGCCCTGGATGTTAAGCCGGCAGCGTACAAACAAGTTCAGATTGATGATTTTATCCTTTCGGTTCCGGAAGATCTGAATCAAGTTTCAATCAACGGACGCCAATTCGTATATGTTTCGCCGCATTACAATGTATCTCAGTACACCGGCATGGGTTTTGCAGTTTATCCTTTCCTTGAATTAAATGCACACGACTTTTCGTCTCTGATCCGGGCAGCCGTCGGTAGTGACCTTGAATATAAATGTGTGCGGGTAGATCACAAGGAGAATATTGATTTTAACGGTACGATTGTAAAAGAAGCAGATAAATACGAAGCAATCGTGCTGGACATCCCCGGAGATCAAATGTATGAAAGAGCGCATAATGTTGTATTCTGGGTATATCATTTCGGGAATGCCGACGATAAGGTTTTAATATTCTTCGATCACTCCGCAAGATTTGATGATCATTACGAAGAGATACTAAACAATAGCCTTAAAAAAACCTTCAAATATGTAGGGAATTAGTGACCAAAATAGGTAAATCATGTTGCACGTCTGGGCATTTCATGTTATAATATTTACATGAATTACCCATAAAGGAGGGCGTGCGACAATGTTAAAAGATAGCGGACAGATTATAAAAATTGACGGGAAGGATGTATTTGTTGACATCCGGGAAGCATTTACCATTGATAAGGTTGTTTTCCAGTTCCGTAAGTACAACAATCAGGCAGAAAAGGGAAATAAAATCACGAAGCAGGTTGACTACTACATGAACCTTGATGATTTTTCTTACTTCTGCTATTGCCTTTATACAGGCGGCATTAAAAAGGTTATCGCTGAATCCGGTTATACTTGTTATGGCGGATCCGTAAGAGACGGGAAGATTTATTCCCGCATATTAAAAATTGAAGGCGGAGAAGACGGAAAATTCTATCTGAAGGTACAGCAGGGTCCCGGAAAGAAAACCTCTACCGGAGCAATCACCCCGGCATATGTAGACAACAAGCCTGAGACAGAGATTATATTAAGACTTACCTGTGAGCAGCTTAAAAAGATAGGACTTACCGGGGAACGTGCGATTCGCATAAGAGATATGTGGGTCGCAAACGGATGTTTAGAAGAAAAATGCAGTGCGCTGCACTTTGCGAAAACACCGCAGCCAACGGAGGATCGAACCGACGCCTTCTAAATAAAGAGGAGCACCGATGAGTGAATTTTTACGGCTTAAAAAAACTACTTATCACAAAAAAGAATTGCACAAAAAGTTAGACCGTGCAGACAAAGCTCTTGCGGCCGAAATGATAAAGCAGGACAGTTCTTCTGATCTCTATGTAAAAACAGAAGAACCTCCTGTTTTTGTCACAACAAATGCAGAATCTGCTCCAGCCATAGAAGAAAGTTTTGAAACCCAGGCTGCCGTTTCAGAAGAACCAGAAGAAGAAATAGTTATTCCGCAGTATATCGGGCAAACAGACCCCGAAGAACCGGAAGCCAGGATCGAAACGGCAAAAGAAAGAAAAGCCCGCGAAAAGCTCGCAAAAAAATCAAAAGCCGTCGATGAAATCGACAACGCAGCCAGAAGAAAATATGAGCGTTTATCCGGGAAAACCCAGGAAGACAAAAAGAAGTTCTCTATTTATGAAGATGCGCCTGAAACCCCGGAAGAACGAGAAGAACGGGCGATGTACGACAGAATCAATAATGACGGATTTTATAATCTCATTACGCCCCTTGATGAAAACATCAAAGTTGAGCGAAGAAAGAAGAAAAGCGGCTCTAAAGAGAAGCTTATCATTGTTATAGTTATAGCTGTGCTGCTGATTGCAATGTCACTCACGCTCATTAAATATATTAGATAGAAAAAAAGAATGAATATCATTTTTACCGAACAATTTAAAGATCTTGCCCGGATCCTCGCCGCAACCAACGGATTCCCTGCTGACGGGAGGATAATCGGATTAAACGATCTCGATAAAAATATGGCCGCAGCCACCCGTACTGCCGAAAACTTCGGCTATATTACAGCACCATGCCGAGACCTTGGCTATGTAGATGATGTATTTTGGACATGGGGTTCTGACCTTGTTGATAAGAAATGCACTTTTGAAGCTGGCAGCTATGGATATAGTATAGAAGGGAAAGATGATATTCAGCTTCGAACCCTCGTAAAATTATTCTCCCGAAAAGATATCATGAATATCTACTATCTGAATACGAAGGGTTCTGACAGTTCATATTTTATGAATCTTTTAACTTATGCAAACAAGGATATTTCTGCCGACGATTTCGACTTTAAAATTCGTATCATTGATATTAAAGCAATGACCCAGGATGATATCAAAAAAGCCTTTTCTCTTGCCGAAAATGATACGAACTCCAACCTCAGATTCAGCGCTGCTTCTTTGGAAGAGGATTTATATCTTATGGCAGATGCCAGAATATCTGAAGCTACAAAAGAGGTGTGCCCGCAGGCCCAATATCCCGGCATCAAGTCGCTCCCCGTCCTTCAATATATTTATTCCAAGACGCAGACCATTCTTGCCACAGATCTATCTGCACAGTACACGATTAAGGTCACGAGCAGCGCATACAATACTGATTTTTCGCTGTCGGCCAAAGGTCTTTCGTTCCGCAATAAGCTTCTTGCCGAAAAACAGATTGAGACCCTTCCCAAAGAAGCGACAGTAACAAAAGTAACACAAAAAATATGGGCCGAATATTCGAAAGGCACCTTCACCAAAAGCCGTCTTCTTGAAAAAGCTCGCGTCAAACTTGGATATAGCTATGATAAGACCGAAAAGGTTCTTGATAGCTTGTTTTCGGGCGGTTACATTTCGAATCCCAATACCAATAGTTGCCGTCTCCCGCAAAACAGCAGAACTGAAATATACAAAAGGCTTATGACCTTAAAGGACACGACAACTTTTAGGGATATGCTCAAAGAAGCCAGGCCATATTATGCGATTGAACCAATTTTCTCTGATAATAATGAACATGGAATTATCATTACAGATAAACGGCCAACCCTGAAGAATCCGGATGAAATAAAGATTTATGAGCTGATTTTTGTGGAACTTATCAAGATTTATTATCCCCCACGCGAAACAAGCTCTATTCACTTTGAAGCGGAAGCCGGCAAAATGAAATTCACCGGCACAGGAAGAATTCTTGTAAAGGAAGGCTTTTCTGCTCTGGAAGAACGCAGGCCGCCCAGACAAAATGCGCCAATGGTAATTAAGGAAGGCGATTCTCTTCCTTTGTATTATTCCGTCGCGCACACACAGCCTGCCACCCCGCCCTACCCCGACATTTTTGAAATTGAAAAAGGGGTCAATCTGCCGCTGGATAGTGTCAAAGCTGCACTTTCCTCTTTAGAAGAAATCGGCCTGATTATTAAAATAAAGGACAAGTATTCCGTGACACAAGATGCCAGTCCGCTTATCCGGATATATCGCGGTGCCAACGGGCTTTTAAGCGGCATGATTATTCCGTTGATCCAGAACAATGTATCGGAATATTCGAAATTTTCCGAAGCAAAGCAAGAAGAAGTAAAAGAGTCCCTTTACGAAAGTCTTTCAGAGCTTCTGACGTTTTGGGACCAAGCAATTAGGAAAAACTACGCACAGAAAACATCCCTCTCCTGCCCGATCTGCGAAAAAGCATTGCTTCATAATGAAAGCAGCCTGTTTTGTGATTCCTGCGGATTTTCAATGTTCAAAAATTACAACGGAAAGGATCTGCAGGATAAAGAGCTTTCTTATCTGTTCCAGTATAAGAAGACCCCCCTTATTTCCGGTTTCGACGGAGAATACATGGGACGCCTGCTTTTAGGCGGAATGAAAGTCAATTTTACGAATGATTCGGATTTTTCTTGTCCGCGCTGCGCGAAAAAACTTTTCGTTTCCAAAAAGACCAAAGAATATGTCTGCGAAAGCTGCGGATTCCGGCTTCCGAATGAGTATATGAACTACAGTCTTACAGCCCAGGATAAAAAAGACCTTCTTACCCAGCGTCAAAGCTCAATTATTACCATCCGAAACGATAGCGGGGAAGCATTTAATGCGGCACTTATCATAGATAGAAATAAGGATTATACTTTATCTCACATTCCACAGGAGTTTTAATGGAAAAGACAATAGTTGCGGAACTGGATATAACCGGCAGAGTTTTAGGACTTTACGAAAAAGACAAAAACGATAAAATCACGCCATCAAAGCTAAAAAAAATCTCGAACCATTCGGATCTGTTTGAAGCGTTAGCCCAGCGTCTTGAAATGGCAGAAGCTTTTTATAGCCCGGACGGGCCTGCCTACAATATGGCGCGAAGAATACTGGATGCGTTTGTTTTATTCGCATATCCTACTTCTGTTGCCAATCATCTGCAGCAATATGGATATAAAAATACCGAAACCATCCATTCTCAGATGGTTAAAAGCGGCTCCGAAATGAAGGTAATCACCCCAGATGAAGATATCCCCCTTCCGAAAAACCTTCCCCCGGATGATTTGCTTTATTACGTTTTTAAAAATAATGGTATTCAGCAAAAAGCGGAAAAGTACCTGGAAAACATGAAAGTCAAAGAGAATATGCCGCTTTATTATGCTGTATCAGCTTATATCGTGGATTTTTTCATTTCGCTTGCGGAAAACGAAAAAACAAAGAAATATGCCTTCATCCTGTTTTATCACTATATGGATCCGAGTAATTCCCATAAACCTATTACCCAGAAGGCGGAAGAATATGCGAAGTTATACGGCATTGCAGAAGCCACCTATTATCGCCACATTAAGACAGCAACTATTCTTTTCGCAAAGTCAATCTGGGGAGAACTCCCAGCACCGGAAAACAATTCTTCTCTTGAAATTGTCAATAACAGAATTGTTTTCAAAAAACCGAAAAAGTTTGACGCGGGCGAAGGACATAAGGTATAATACCCTTGTAGTTTTATTAAAACTCACACGAAGCATTGCGTCTTTAAGTGAGTATGTAGCATTATAGTGAGTATGTTAATTTACGGTTTTTCATTTTGAGAAGCCGTTTTTAATTTGTAAATGAAAGGAGGAAAAAATGCTTGCTATAAATGAACTGAGTTTCAGCGGAATCGTCTCAGATAAATCCGTAAATGAGAAAGGCACCTATTTTACGCTTTCGCAAAGAGTTTACGGCAAAATTGATACGGCTCTTGAAGTATTCGCTCCGCTTATTGCTTTCCCGGAAGGCCTTCCGATAGAAAACGGTGATACCGTCTATATCAGCAGCGCCCTTCTGTATCAAAACGGTAATGGTTATCTTGCCCGGATTGCACACAAGGAACAGCTTCAGATCGTTGAAAAAAATTTTGACCTGGGAGAAATCTCCGCAGACAAAGAATTCAAATTATAAAAAAGCATTAGTTTAAACAGAGTTAAGCATTTAAAAGCAGCCGGCCGAAAAGATTTTTCTTTTTGGAGGCTTTTTTATTTGCAAAAAAAGCGAGGTAGAAAAATGAAACAAGTAGAATCAAACGCCAGTCTTTGGGGCTGGAAGTACAGCGGCTTTAAGGTGGATCTTTTTGACAAAGTTTCACATCCCATATTAAAGCCTGTTCCGTTCAACTATAAGAACGGGGATTCCATTCCAATGATTAAGCCCATTCAGGGCCTTATCAATGCCGAGGTTTTTTATGCGGCTTTAACTTCGCCGCACAAAGACTGTATTCTTCCCAGGCCGGATCATGTGGCAATCGGCACAAAATCCTTAAAGGCAGGCGAGGAGACTATCTATGTTGAATACCGGAGAAATCCCGGCATGGCAACAGACTGTGTAATGTACAGTCCATCAACCGGAGAACTTTCCGCCTGCAGAATTAAAGGTACCGGACTTGGCACAGAGTATTTCCGTTTAAAGGATGAAACCGGACAGGACGATTCGACGGCAATATATCTTGCCCTTCTCCCTACTCTTCAAAGCGGCATCGTAATGGACAGCATAGAAGATACCTTGAATGTGCTGCGTAATATTCGCAAGCCCTATGACCAGGAACGTTTGGACGAACTCTATGAAAGTTACATCTTGGTAGATGCCATAAAGCTATATGAAGCGGCAACAAGAACCAATCTTCTTCGGATAAATTGGCCGGATTCTGGCGAAAAATTACCGAAAATATCAAAGAAAATGATTTCTTCCGGTGAAGCCTGCCCTTCTCCAACAAAAATACTTGTTGGAAATTTCGAATTTTTGCGGCCGAGTACTTCTGCCGAAAGTATCAACTTTGACCGGGCAAAATATGAAAATGCGCTTACTCCGGCAAGGAAATGGACAATCGAAGAAGAACGTCTAATCCCGAATCTTCCGAAAGATTTCGTTGTAACGCAGGCCTTTGTTGATCTTTGCGACGCATTTTATATGGGCAAAGACAACTCCGGCATCCTGCGCATTACGCAGGCTCTTCTCGAAGGGTCTGCCGGAACCGGTAAATCTGCCATGGGCCGAGCCTTTGCGGCAGTATTCCGCCTCCCGCTCGAAATCTATACTTGCGGAGACAGAGATACCAAGGAAGACATGGTAATGACGATTATGCCTCTGGTAAGCAGCAATGAAGACGCATCTGCTTATGGTATATCTGAAGAAGAAAAAATAGCCTTAAACGCATTTTATGACTTTCAGGAATCCGGCAGTCTGGATCCCGTGTGTCTTGCCCTGGGCCTTCCCACTTACGATGACTGCCTCGTTGATGCAGAAGGCGTATGGGAAGAACTGACCGGAAGAACAGACGTCCCTGACACTTCGGAGATCTACAGAACACTTATTTCTTTTGCGACTGCAAAAATCAGCGCGATCGCAAAAAGAATTCCGAAAGATTCTGCCGTGCAGTATGTATCCATCAAGTCTTCCATTGTAAGAGCTATTGAAAATGGACATTTTCTGCTGTTTGAGGAAATTGGAAACCTTCGGGATGCCGGAGCACTATCCTTCTTTAACGATGTGTTCGACAAAGAAGGTCTTGGGATTGTGAATACCATGTGCGGAGATATTAAGCGGCATGATGATTTTATCGTAATTGCCACAACCAACCGCCCGGAAGATCCCGGTGTTCATGTAATGAATCCTGCTTTTCGCTCCAGGATGCAGTTCTTCCTTACGCTTGATAATCCTTCCGAAGATGTGATTATGCAGCGAATCGGAAGCAAGTGCGGCATAACAGATGAGAATCTTCTTCGTAATATTACAGAAGTGTATCTAAAAACCGAACAAGCAGGACGCGATATCGGCGCCAATGCCTATCTTACTCTCCGCTCGGTATTTACTTTCGCCAATGCAATAAAATGCGGAATGGACATCCACAAAGCATTTACCAACTTCATTTTATATGCCGTCACAACGACTTACGACGAAACCCAGGATATCCTGGCTGCGGTAGAAGATTGTGCTCTTTTTGCGTCTTAATTCTGTATTTTGAAAATTAGAGGAGAAAAATGAATACAACTATAAAAAAATCAAGAAAGTGGTTTTTTGAGCGGCTGAAAAATTCCAACCGGCTGAAAACCTATCTTACATTAAAAGCTCGTGCGGTTCATAAAGATTTTGGCATCGCAGATGCAAAAATACGGCTTGTAAGTAAACCGGCAGGCATGATTGCCTGCACAAATAATGAAGAATATGTTCTCAATACGGGGCATAAGCAGTTTTATGAGGGGCTGGATGAAGAGGAAACCTTCATTCGCCTCCTTGGTGTTCTCCTTCACGAAATCGGACATAGACTCTTTACACCATTTACAGCATTTAAACTTTGGGCCGGGGCTTTACGCTCCGGCACCTTTTATCCTGCAGAGCCTGTACTGCTTGGCTCAATGAATAAAAGTTATCAAGAAGTAAAAATGTTCATATCCAAAAAGGAACAGGCACAGCTTCTTATATCCAATGTGGGGCAGCTGCTTTTTAATGTATTAGAGGATGCCAGGGAAGAAGAGCTTTGTCTTGATTACTGCTCCCGGCATAGGACGCTTTATCAGGGCCTACTTTTTGACCGGGAATTATCTTCAGAAAGAGATCTACCTTTCTCCGTAGCGAATTTAATGTATGAAGAAGGAACGCCGCAGAATAAGATCTCCGCTTTGATGTCCCTAATTCTTCATTATGCGAAGTTTACTGACATTAAAGATGATGAAGAAGCAGATATAACGGTAACGAATCTCTATCAAACTATCTCCGGCATCATTCCCTATATTGACACATATCTTACCGCAAGAACTGCCGTAGATATGTTTTCAGCATTAAACCTTGTATTGCTGTCAATATGGCCGGAAATAAAGGAGTTTTTTGAAGCAATGAAGAACCCAAAGGATCTTTCAGATGAATCAGAAAAAGCCGAATCAAGCGGCAGCTCGCCGGAATATTCAGAAGATGAAATCACGGAGGAAGAAGCTCCGGAAGATATATCTCTATCAGAAGAAGAAATTGAAGCATGCACAAAAGCACTTTCTGCTGTTATGGATAACCTCATTGATCATCCGGAAGACCTGGAAGATTTAACCGGATCTGGAACCGATAGCGATTCCATGGACGCCTTACTGGGGGATATGGATTGTGAATCAGTCCCAGAGGGAAGCGAGGAATTAAGCGAGGGTAAATTTCGAGCAAAAAAAGACTTGGATTCTCTTCTATCTGAAATAAAGAGGGATAAAGAGGAAGAAGAAGCCGAAAAAAAGCTGAAAGAAACACTTAAAGATATCGGGAAAGATGTAAATATAGCGGACATTCACAAGGGGGTAAATATTGTAATTAAAAGACCCGATTATGATGAATCCAATCAGGCGGTATATAACGATATTGCTTCCCCACTAAAAAAGGTTGCAGCTATTATGGCCCGGAAATCCGTATTTTTCGATGAAACTGGAGAACAAATACTTACGAACCGTTACTACGGAAGTAAGCTGAATGCTCCCAGCTTCGCAAGAAACGATTTCAAATTCTTTAAAAAACTCGTAGAAGGAGAACCCGGTTATGATATAGCTGTCAGTGTCCTTGTGGACGAAAGCGGAAGTATGAGCTGTGATAGAAGATATATTGCTGCAAGGGACACAGCCATTGTATTGTATGAATACTGCAATCTTCTCAATATTCCGATTGCAATATATGGACATTCGACAACCTATGAATGTTCCCGGGAAGACCTATTGATGATTCCCTATGCAGATTATGACAGGGAGTGCGATAAGGATAAATACCGGCTCGCGCAAATCTCTGCCAAATCAAACAATCGTGATGGCTTTGCCTTGGAGTTTATGCGTTGCCGTCTTGCTCGTCGCTCGGAACATACAAAGCTTTTGTTTATCATCAGCGACGGAGAACCTTATGCCAATGGATATTATGGAGCGGAAGCAAATGCAGACCTTCATAATGTAGCGCAGCAATGCGAGAAGGACAATATCATCTTGATTGCCGCAGCCATAGGTTCTGATAAGGAGGAAATCAAGCAGATCTACGGAGAAACCCACTTTCTTGATATTTCTGACTTAAATGCGATGCCAACAAAATTGGTATCCTTAATTAAAAGACGGATAAGAAAATAGAAGAATTGAAAGAAAAAAGTATTAAAGGAGGGACCATTTATGGCCCCTCCTTTGCCTTCACGCAAAAAATCCAACATTTACAAGCAAAAAAAAGAATGTTAAAATAATTATACCTTTTTAGTTTAACGCCCTTAGAAGCATTACGCCTTTGACGGGCAGCCAGTATTATAGTACCTTTCGTTTTTTTATGGTGTTTTTTCACCGGCGAATTTCGCGAGAGACTATGACAATTTAAGTGATGGAAAGAGAGGGGTTTTCCCCTCTTTTTCTTTTTTTCTTTGACAAACCCAAATTTTCAGATATAATGAGAATGTAATTTAATTTGTAGCTTGCCGAAGCATTACGACTTCAACGAGCCGCCAGTATTATATTAAAGTGTTAATTTGCGATTTTTTAAATAAAATCGCTTTTTTTGTGTCTTAATTTAAGGAGGAAAATGAATGATTGAACACTACGACACGCAAAGAGGCTACCTACTTCGGCTGCCTCCCGGAATCACATCCGGAAACTATCTTGGATTTACCCTGAAAAAAGGCTTTTTTTACGGCCGCGATCAGGACGGAATCCCCATAGCTTACACAGGGTCCTTGACTGAGCCACACTTTATCTACAAGCTGCAGGCCGGGAAGTGGACGCCTTGTGATATAAGCCATGAAGCTTTGACCGCATTGATTGTAGGTTGATAGTAGTTAATTCAATGAACGCAGATAAATGGATAGGCAATAATAGATGATGCCTATTTTTTTATTTGCCAAATTAAAACATTCTCGCCCCCGTATAAGTATTGTTATGCGGGTTCGAAGTGTAGAGAGGATTTTAGAATGGAAAATTTAAACAAAAATACTGTTTCTATATCAAGGAACAACTATGCCGACTTCTTTGATACTCTTTCAGAGATACAGGCAAGAGATATCTGGGAAGAATATTTATCTGAAGAACTTTCTGTTGGATATATGGTGCCGGGTGACACCCCGCCCTATTTTTTTCTGGCAGATAAATCTCAGATAGACGATTTCACAGTACACGGGGGATTCTATCTGACAATATCAGATAAGACCTATATCATGCACAAAATTGCTCTGGATACGCTCATGGACCGTGCAGGAATCAAGTCTGTTCTGTCCGCATCTTGCTTATCCAATAAGGAAGCGGAAGCAGATATTTCCCTTCTTGTGAATCTGATTAACGTCGGTCTTTCCCATTTCGGGAAAAAGAATACAAAAGTATTGTTCCGAGGTGGTCAGGTAATGGCCGTACACAGCAATCTTTACAGTGCTATGTCGCAGGCAGACGGACTGCAACTGATCAACGAAAGATTCTCCGATATGTTTAGTTCACCTGAATTCATCAAAGGAACCTTTGAATTTGATCGGACAGAAATTGTGTATAAAGTCTTCGACGCAGCAGACCCGCTGATGGAAGAATACGAAAAAGCCTGGAAGAAAGCCGGACTTTCCTGCAGTGAATTCTTAAAGAATTCCGCCTATGCAAGAATCGTTACATCAGATGTCGGAAATTACACTTTCGGAATTACGCCGTTTCTTACCATCGGGAAGACCTGGGTGCCGCTGTCCAAAGACCTTGAAGTAAAGCATCGCGGCTCCAACGAGATTGCCATGCTGAATTCATGTGTAGACAACTGCTTCACCCTTGCATCCCAGACCTTAAAAGAAGACATTCCGAGACTGCTTGGAACAATTCTTGAATATCCCCAGCCGGCATTGGTTCGCATCCTTGAAAAACAGAAAATCACAGCAGGTGGTTCCAAACAGCTTGCCCGCAAGCTCGTTTCAAACTTCGAGGCAATGTACGACACCTATTCTACTGTCGTTAACGAATATGGTGTTACCGTACCCTCTCCGGATCGGGATATTTTATGTGCGTTTGATCTTTATTGCTTCGTTGCAGATATGCAGTATCTGCCCGAATTTAATAAGTTAAACGAAATCACACAGATTAAGCTAATTGAAAAGATTTTTTCAATCTTAAAAATGGACTTTGCAGATCTGGACAAAGATGGTCCGCGCAACATTGATTAACGATAAAGAAAGGAAATATAAAATGTCTACATTAGAAAAGAAGAGAATCCCCGGAACCGAAATGTTCATCCTTGCTGATATGGTTGCCGAAACCAAGGAATACAAAGAAGGAAAAATAACTCTTGCAGAGTATTGTAAGCGTTTCGAAGAAAAAAGACGCTCTGCATCCCTTTACGGAATCTTATGCTCTGTGGGCGGATCCGACACCTCAACAATTCTCGGATTATCCCCATGGAACCTGCCGTCAGAACTTGCAAAAAAACTGAGAAAGCAGCTCGCCGGCACAAACAAGGAAGAAACGAACTCCTGGGAGCAGGAGTTTTTATTTTTCAGGGGACATGCATTCGAAGATTCCATAAAAGAGATCTTTGCGTTTGTTATTTCGCATGAACACCCGGAACTTGCCATCAAGGTGGAAGACTTCCCCTACCAGATCGTAAATGAGAATTGGCCGCATTGTATCGCCAATGTAGACGGGATCGTTTGGGAGAACGGGAAACCGGGAATTTTGGAGATCAAAACAACAGATGCCTTTTCCAGCACGGCCAAGGACTTCTTTGAATATGGAGAAGTCCCCGAATACTATATGAGCCAGGTACAGTTTTATATGCAGGTACTCAACATGGACTTTACCTACATTGTATGCAGTAAAGACCTGTCCCGCAGAGGCGTTACATATATCCGCATTAACCGGGATGAAGAGTATGGCAAATATATTATGGATAAAGCTGAAGAGTTCGTTGAAAAAGTCATCAAAGGGCTTCCTATTGATGATTCCTGCGTAAAAAACGAAAGCCTCATTAAGAAAAAGGTTGATGAGCTGGTCGGGGACGGAGATCCGCTGCTTCCGGAGCTTACCCTGAACGAATCTTATGGGGAACTGATGGAACAGTATTTTATGCTTGCGGAACAGAAGAAAGAAGTCAGCGATTCATATAAGGAGAAGCGCTCCGAAGAAGCAAAGATTAAAAAACAGCTTGAAGGCATCGAAAGAGAACTTGCCCTTGCCATGGCTGAGAACACCGCAGGGAAACTTATTTATGGCGGTAAAGAATACCACATAGAATTTCCTGCCGCCGATCAGAGCAAACCCGGTCCCGGTGCCATGAATTTGCTGAAAGACAAATATGCGGATGTATACGAAGCACTTTGTCTGGAATGTCCGAATTCCCGCAAGATTAAATTATCTCAGGTGACAATTCAAAAGGAGGCTGTCTAATGCTAACGCTCGAAAATTGCAGCTATGCATTTACGGTTTTCGAGAAGGATGGATTTAGGATTGCCCGCTATACAGCGGGCAATCCGATCACCCTTCCCGATGGAACCCAAAAAACGGGCTTTACTGCAAAAGGCCCCTGCCCCACGACTAAAGGCGTATCTTATTCGCTTACGGGAGAATTTGAAAAATATAACGATAGTTATACTTTCGCTCTTACGTCATACGAAGAAATGCTCCCGTCCGAAAAGGATGCCATCATCGCATACCTTTGCACGTTGGAAGGGGTCGGGAGGAAACTTGCAAAAAGGCTTTACGAAAGCTATCCGGGAAATATCTTTTATATCTTGGAACATAGTCCTTCCGATATTGCAAAAATTAAGGGCATCAGCGAGAAAAAAGCTGCTGACATCGGAACGTCCTATGCCCGGCGCAACCAGTACAAAGACCTGTTTGAATATCTTTTCAGATATAAAATTTCTGAAAGTGCTATCTTTGCGTTTTCACAGATGCACAAAGAACAGTCTTTGGCTGTTATAAAAGATAACCCCTACTCTCTCATGGAGATCCCAGGCATCAGCTTTTACGCAGCGGACAGAATTGCAAGGGCAGAAAAAATTGCAGCAGATGATATCCGAAGAATAAAGGGAGGAATTCTTGAAGTGCTTGAAGAAGCAGAAAGCGGCGGGAATTTATTCGGTTTTTCAGATAGATATCCAAACTTCATTTACAGAAAGTTTCTACGCAAACCGATTTTTGATCTTCTTGCAGCAAATAAGGTAAAGACCGTAACAGGAAGCACGTTTGTGCGCTATCCGGCGCTTTATCTAAAGCTCCTTGCACTTCTTGACACGCCGGTAACCGAAGAACTGTTCCAGCGCTGCCTTGTAAGCCTGAAGATTACAGGGACAATCCACCTTGATAAAGGAGATAAGGCAGAAGACGGAATTATCTTCAGGAAAGATACCTATGCTGCGGAAAAAGATGCTGCGGAAAAAATCCGCTATCTCTTATCCCGGAAAGCTGATGTCCCGGAAGACCTTACCGAGCGAATCGACTATGCGGAACGCATGCAGAGTATACGCCTATCGGCAGAGCAAAGAGAAGCTGTAAAAAATTCGCTGTCTACTTCTCTATCTGTAATCACTGGCGGTCCCGGAACCGGTAAAACTTCTATCTTAAAAGTTCTAATTGATGTCTATACCAAGGCTTTCCCGGAGAAAAATGTTGTTCTATGCTCCCCTACCGGACGCGCAGCCAAGAGAATGACGGAATCCACCGGCTATCCGGCGTCAACCATTCATTCGCTTCTTGGGATCCGCTCTGATGCAGCAGTCTATACCCACGCAGACATAGGGAGCAGCCTGATTATCGTGGATGAATCTTCCATGATAGGTGCAAAACTTTTTAATGCACTTCTGCAGTCTGTTGGGTCAAAGTCCCAGATTGTATTCGTTGGAGACGTTGATCAGCTGCCTTCCGTTGAAGTAGGAAGCTGCCTCCGGGAACTGATTGACTGCGGATGTATTCCGACGGTAAGACTGACACAGACCTTCCGCCAGAAGGACGGATCGACAATCTCGCTTAATGCAGCTCGCATAAAAAACGGCGAAACCAAGCTCGAATATGCTTCCGATTTTGTTCTTTATGAGGCTGAAAATAGTCAGGATATAGCAGAGCGTATCGCAGATCTATACAAAAAGCACGTAGATGTCTTCGGCATTGATAACGTTCTTGTTCTTACTCCGTTCTACAAAAACACCCTGACCGGAGCAAGACTTCTTAACGAGCGCCTGCGGGATATAATCTGCCCGCCGATTCCCGGCGATCTTCATATTGAACGCGGAGACGTGTCTTATTACGAAGGGAACAGAATCATGTTCACAAAGAATACCGCAGAGCTATCCAACGGCGATATTGGAGAGATAAAAAAAATCATCATGGCTGCGGGAAAACCTGCTCTTGTCTGCGACTTTGAGGGCTGCGAAATAGAGCTTACCGGCGACGAACTTAACAACATCCGTCTTGCCTACGCCCTCACCGTGCATAAGGCACAGGGCGCCGAAGCTCCGGTTTGCATCTTCGCACTCGACAAGGCGCACTCTATTCTTGCGCAGCGGCCGCTGATCTATACGGCTATATCAAGAGCTAAACAGAAATGTATCCTTGTCGGACAGGAAGAAGTTCTTACCAAAGGAATCATGAATCAGGAGACAGAACACCGAGCGTCAATTTTAGGACAACAAATTAACCAAAAGTAATCAATCCAGGTGCAGAAAAAAAACTGCACCTGGATAAAAAAAAGGAGAATTCTTTTAAAAAAAGGCGAAAAAAAGCCGAAATTTCTATCTAAGATATTTTTTTAAAAACCCGATAAACTTTGAAATATCAACGTTTACCGGGATTTTGGCGTTTCCGTACTAAATGTAGCATTTGAGATAAAAAAACGGGCAAATTGTTAACCGTAAAATGATTATGTAAGCTATGCACATTTAAGAGAATAGTGATGAAATATATTGAAATTTCAACACTTTCTTTATGTTAGATAAAATTAAGGCTCTTAGCGGTTTCCGTACTAAATGTAGCATTTGCCACCCCTTTTTTGATTCCGTACTTACGTGTGTTTTTGATTGCACACAAAATAAATTACTTTGTGTTTTTAACTACACATAATAATATTTACTTTGTGTTTTTCGGGTGTTATAATAATCAAAAAATAAAAGATTGCTGCTCCGTACCAAATGTAGCGTTTCTCCGTACTAAATGTAGTAATTACCCCCTTTTATCCGTAGTAAATGTAGCATTTCCCCGTACTAAATGTAGCAATCTACTATAATATAAAATACTATAAATATTTAAAAGAGAAAGACTTCCATTATGCCAAAAGATAAAAACGAAGATTTACTTGTAGCAACAGAATTTCACCAAGATTTGAAAGATAAATCTGAATTGAACTTTAAAGTGACTCAAAGTAATTCGCTTGTTCAGTTGCAATACTCAGAATTCGCTTTAACCGCCCAAGAAAAAGATCTTGTTTCTTTTGTACTTTCTCGCATTAAACCGAATTCAAATAAAATTCATCCAGTCTCTTTTGCAATTAAAGATTATCTTAATTTTGTCGGCCTGACAGACGGTTCCAAAAACTATGCAGCAGTTCGCGAGTCAGCCAAACATATACGAGATACATCTATCTGGCTTAAAACAAGTAAGTCTGATAACTGGTTCACCTTCTCCTGGTTTGATAAAGTTGTCTCAACAAAAAATGATTCCGAGCTTACTATTTACGTATCAAAAGACCTTGAACCGTTTTTATTAAACTTATCAAAAAATTTTAATCAGTACCAGCTCCGGATTATGCTTTCCTTAAATGGCTCTTATCCAAAAAAGCTTTATGAATTATTAAACTCTTATGCCTATCAGGGATTTGTAACCATCGGTGTAGATGAACTTAAAGAATACCTTTCTATTCCAAACACAAAAAGCTATGAACGTTTCAATAACATAAAGAATAGAATCATAGAACCTTCTATCAACCAAATAAACGATGTTTCCAACATTGCAGTTTCCGTGGAGTACCTTAAAACGGATAAAAAAGTTACAGCTTTTCGTTTTAATATTTCAGTAAAGGAGTTGGAGAAATCAATTACTGCAAGCGAAAAAGCTAACTACGATTTTTATTTTAATAAGGCAGTTACAAATGGGTTCGATGATGAAATAGTTAAGTCTTCTTATTTTGTTAAGGTTCTCAGAACGCTTTGTGGTTGGGATCATTATAAAAATTCGCTATCGGACCCTTTTACGCTTGAAGTATATAGTGCTTTAATTTCTGCATTATCAAAGATGCTTACTTTGAATAAACCAATGCGATATCAAGGAATTTCCTGTACTTCTGCGGATATTATGGAACTCGTAAACACAAGAATATCTCTTGGTAGAATGCAAGCTTCTGGGAAAAAAGATTACCTCTCCCCTATCCTCTTTTCCACCATCGAAAAATATCGGAGCCACCTCGAAAAAAGAGAAGACATTAAAAACCATAACTATTATTTGAGAAGTATTCTTTATAATACTCTTGCAGAAGACACTTTCGTAAAATCTAACCACGTTATTGATCCAGCGGCATCTTACAGAGAATCGATCTATGAAAAGTGTCCGGAGCTGAAGGAATTTATTATATTCTATTACTCTGATAAACAGGACAAAGACGAATATCACATGAAGCAGGATATCCGAAAATGTAAAGAAGCTCTCCGAAATGCTGGTTATGACGAATCTATCCTGTTTGCTGTTTTTCTTCAAGGCGAAACCGATTTGTAATCTGAAAGCGATGTATTCAATGCATCGCTTTTTTTATATTCTTCCATTGTTCAGCCAAAAATCTTTTATCTTCACTGGAAAAATCTTAAAAGGTGTATTACCTACTACCTCATCATGTGCTAATATACTTTTAACCCGGGGGAATGCTGTGGTGTCTGAAACATGAATCCCCTGGCTTTAGACATGGCCAATGTCAATTGGAAAAAACTTAAAAGGTGTATTACCTACTAACTTAATATGTGCTAATATATCTTCGAACAAAATAAAAAAGGAGTTCGTTATTTACTATGACTTGGGACGAAAGTCGAGCAAGAGAAGAATTCGAAAAAAAGAATGCACTTCTTGATGCTCTTTGCGAAAAACTAAGTCCTTATGATTTTTACGAGGAAATATTCTTTGATTCAGAAATACCTGTTCCTCTCCGGCACATAGGAGAATCAGGGAAATTTGGCGTGGAAAAATTGGACCTATTTGATGCCGTAGATAAAGCGCAAGGGATTGAAAATGTTGTGTTATCCCCTTGTACTTATGGTCGCTCTAATTATCCGAAAAGAATGCTACTGCAAAACATATATGCCTTTGTTGTTGATCTGGACTATGTTTCTGCTTATATGCTTCAGTCTCTTCTTCTTAGTGATTGGAAAGATAAAAATAATCTAAAGATGCCGATTCCCACTATGATAGTTAACTCTGGTGCTGGAGTTCATTTGTATTTTCATTTGGTTGAGCCTTTGTCTTATCCGACAGACCGGGATTCTATAGATTCGCTTAATACAAAACTGACCGAAAAAATGAGTAATCTTGAAGGAATATCTCCGGATCGGCGGCCTATTGGTCAAGGCTTCAGAGTGGTTGGTTCTTTAAATAAATTTGGTGAACCAATTACTGCTTATAGAGTTCCTGATTCTTCATCCTGGGATATTAAGTATCTTTCGGAGTCAATCAACCTTGCAGCTCCCAAAATGTTAACAGATAAAGAATTTGCAAGGAGGGAACTTGCTTTACAAGCAGTAAATTATAAAACGAAAACGGTTAATTTTCCGCAACGATGGAGAATGGGAAGATCGTGGTATGACGCAGATTTACAAAGATGCAAAAAAGATGTTTCAGAAGGAAACCGCTATACGAGTTTTATGGCGCTATCCGTTGTCGCATATAAATGTGGAATTTCAAAAGACGAACTAATTAAGGATCTCGAAGAACTTGTAGATTGTTATAACAAAAAAAGCCATACAAGCATCGTAAAACGATCCGAAATAACTAAGGCTGTTCGAATGTACTCTCCGAGCGCGGTCATGGTTAAGAGCACAACTCTTGAAGAATGGTATGGATTTAGGTATAAACATGAGAACCGGCATAAAAAAGATAGGTTGCCTCGTAAAAAAACGCAGGAAATGAAAGACGCAGGGCTTATTACATCAATAGAAAAGTATGGATGGGAAGCCAGAGATAAAAAATATCCCGATGGTTCCTGGCGAAAAAATTCCGGAAGGAAAACAGCAGAAGAAAAAATAAAATTGTGGAGAGCTATGAATCCGGATGGCAACCAATCTCTTTGTGCGAAAGAACTGTCCCTTCATGTTAAAACGGTTAAGAAATGGTGGAAATGACGATATTATCATGTGAAGAAAATGCATATAAAATGCGCATTTTCTCCGCACAAAAATATTAAACTTTATATACTTTATTGCTTGAAATTTCAAATAAATATGTTATACTAACCTTAGTTTCTTAATGCGAATTTTTTATATATATTTTATATATTTTTTCCATATAGATAAGGAGAAGGCATGACTAAGATAATATCTCTAATAAATCAAAAAGGGGGTTGTGGGAAAACTGTTTCTACTTATAACATAGCTGCAACTCTTTCGGAAAAAGGCTATAAGGTGCTGATGGTTGACAATGACCAGCAAGGTTCTCTTACAATTTACTCCGGCTATAATCCAAATGAATTTGAAAATACTTTGGATAAAGTTTATCTTGGACAGATTCCCGCAGCAAAGGCAGTCTATGATACGCGCTATGATAATCTGTTCCTTATGCCATCGAATATTGGCCTTGCAAAAGTGGATATGGCTCTTACAGGACAAGCGAGAAGCGGTAGAAGTACCCTTGGAAAAATGCTGGATCCGATTAAAGATGCTTTTGACTTTATTCTTATTGATTGCCCCCCTGCCCTTTCAATGCTCACAATCAATGCGCTGGCTTGTTCAGATCATACACTCATTCCATGTCAAACCAATCCATTGTGTACGGCGGCGCTGCATGACTTATTTGACACAATAGCGAATATCCAGGCATTAACCGGACATCTTCAGGTTCTTGGTGTTCTTGCAACTATGCACCAAAAAAGTGCAAGTGTTTACCGGAAAGAACTTGAAATGCTTGAAGCGAATTACAACGTAATTGGCGTTATAAAGCTTTCGTCTGTTGTTTCGGATTCCGTCGTAAACGGAGTTCCGGCAGTATATTTTAAACGTTCTTCTGAAGTAGCAAAACAGTATGTTGAAGCTACTGAAAAACTTCTTAAAGAAATGGGGGTAGAAGTGAATGACAAATAATAAACCTTCTCAGACTAAGACTGATGCAGTGATTCAAGCTCTTACAGGGGAGAAAAATACTTCAACATCAGGGAAGGTCAGAACAACTGTTGTGCTTTCAAAAAAAATTCACGAACTTGCTGTGGAAGAAGCTCATGAACAAGATATGACATTTACTGCGTATGTAATAAATCTTATACGAAAAGATCTTCGCTCGAAAGGATATTTATAAAAATTATTTAAAGGACCGACATTGTATAGAAAAAATGGTGTTCGTAAGGACACCATTTTCTGTTTTAGTGTTTTTTATTTTTCGACGATTTTTCGAGGAAAATCATTCTTGTCGATAAATTACCCAACTTTACATATTAACCCGCCTCAAATCCGATGTTTTTGGCCTTATTTTCATGTTCCCTCCCCTACCCTTCCCATCTATTTAACAAGTCCTGGAGTGTTTTTAGGTTTTTGGTCTTTTTAAGTATATATTTAAAGATATATAAAAGAATATATAAAAGAATATATAAAGATATATATAAATATATGTATTATGTATATGTTATAATATATCTAAATATATATATTTATAGATATGCAAACGCATATACTGCCGGGCGGTTTTTAACCCGGCCGTTTTGTGCGGGAATCTGTCACGAAAAATAGATATAGCCGTATATATTATAAAAGATATAATTTGATATATTAAATTATATAATATCATGGATATCATTAAGTATATATAATTAAATATACTTAAAGATATATAAAGATATAGTTTAATATATATATTTATATATATTTATGTATATACGAAAGATATATATATTCATAAATATATCAGTATATTGACTTTGATAAACATAAAGTATATAATCCGGTATAGTCAATAAGATATATGAAAGGTGAGATATAATATGAGTAAAACGATATCGATTATCAACCAGAAGGGCGGTGTTGGGAAATCCACAACTGCGCAGGCTCTGGCAGCAGCTTTAACGATAAAAAAGTACAAAGTTCTTACGATTGACCTGGATCCGCAGATGAATACATCCTTGTCATTATGTGCAGACGACAGCGGAGACAATATTGCGGATGCCTTCAGCTCTGATTATGATATCCACGATGCGATACAGCACACGCAATACGGAGATATTGTATGTGGATCGAAGGATCTGAGTAATGCAGACAGCGCACTCACAATGACAGGAAAGGAATTTCTTCTTCGGGAAGCACTGGAAAGGGTAGTGGATGAATACGACTATATCGTGATAGATACTCCTCCGGCGCTTGGGATCCTCACAATCGACGCTCTTACTGCATCGGATTCAATTATCATTCCAGCTCAGGCAGACATTTATTCACTTACCGGTATTGCGGATCTGGCGAAGACGATAAATACCATTCGGAAATACACAAATCCGAAATTGCAAGTAGAAGGAATCCTTCTTACAAGGTTCAATCCCCGGCTTCCGTTTAACCAGGAGCTTGTCGAAATGGCCGCAGGCCTTGCTGAAAACCTGAAAACAAAGCTCTATGACAGCACAATCCGCGAAGCAATCGCAATAAAAAAGGCCCAGGCAGCACAGCAAAGTATCTTTGAATTTGACGAAAAATCAAACGTCGCGCAGGATTACATGAAGTTTGTTGAGGAGCTTATAAAAAAGGAGGTAAAGTAGTATGGCTGGTAAGAACCTTTTTGGCGGCGGCGCATTAAAACAGCTGGAAAATACGCATCTTGAAGAAGTTAAAACTGATAAAGGAATATTGGAACAGGAACCCAAGCCCAAAAAAGATAAGCCCTCTGAACCGAAACCGGCAGCAGCTACAAAGCAGAAGGCATCTTCGCTCCAGGCGGACTTTAAAAGTATTCAAAAAGGGAAAGGTACTGAAAAAACAAAAAAACTGGTATCTATTCCGAAAGAATATGATAACAAGGTAAATGAAATGATTAAGAAAGGGGAGTGCGAGAGCTTCACGCAGCTTATAAACTTCCTTCTGGATAAGTTCTTTGAAAGCTAAAGAGAAATGGGGGGTGTAAATATATCCCCCCATTTTTTTTATTGCCATGAAGAAAAATGAATGATATACTTGTGACATAATATGTTTATAGCTTCGAGAAGTATTGTATCTTCGGTGAAGCAGCAAGAATTATAATGATGTGCTAATTTACGGTTTTCAATTTGAGGGAACCGTTTTTTTGTGTCCAAATTTAAGGAGGAAAAAAGAAAATGAAAAGCGAAAAAATGAACCTGAAGGACTGCATTAAGCCTAAAATGGAAGACGGTAACGTGATCTTTGTGCAGGCAACCAACGAAAAAGGAGAACCCATCTATGGGAAGAATACCGATGGGAACCTGGTTGCTGTTCTGGTCCCGGATTACTATGTGGATGCCAATTCCCTGCGCGGCTTGTTCTGGTCGGAATATCCGCAAGGCAGAGAGGAAGCTATCAGAACCACATTAGATCCGGTGTACGATGCAGATAAGAAGACTTGGATCTGTGCGCCCGAAACGATTGAAGTCCGTCTGTATGCGAATGCAGCGGACACCAAACCCATTGCAAATGGCTTTGGAAAAAGCGTACCGACAGAAGCCAACAAGTATCCGGAGCTGCCGTCTGCGATTTCTCTTGCTTTCAGCAATGCCATGAAAAACTTAGGTTACATTGGGGAAGACGAAATCAAAGAAATGCAAAGTGAATCTGCTTTGCATTATGAATTAAAGGCAGGGGAGAGACCATCTGCAATCGTTCCGATTGATCTGGCAGCACTTTTTGAAGAAGATGCCGCGAAAGATTCCGCTGTCTCCGAAGTAAAAGCGGAAGATAAGGAAATGACATTAGCCGGTTCTTCTATCTTTGCAGCCATGAGTGCAGCCGCAGCCATTGATGAAGCTCCGCAAACATTTGTTGCAGCAGAAATTACTGCTGAAAGTGCAGAGGATGTAGTATTCGCTACTACAAAAGAAACTTGGAGCAAGTATAACGGCAAGACATTCCGGGAAAATAAGGAAGATTCCCTGTTCTCCCAGCTTATCACGGCGATTGCCCGTAATCCGCAGCGGTACGAAAAGTTTATGTCTGCGGATTCATTAAAGGCCGCAGCCATTCTTGCGAGATAAGAAGAAAGGATAATGACATGAATCAGCCAGCTCCGCTTACGCTCTATACAGCAGTTGATTTACTTAACATCGGCCATGACCGGAACAGACCTAAAATCAATATCCGCTGCCCGCTTTGCGGGTCCGGGAGCGAAAAAAAACTCAATGTTGATTTTGAAAAAGATGTGTTTCGTTGTGCAAAATGCGGGGTTGCTGGTAAGTCTGTCGGATTCTGGGCTCTTTACAGGGGTCTGGATCCGGCAGACCTGAAAGCTGCTGCAAGGGATTACTATGAATTTGCCGGGAATAAGCATTTATCTCCCGTAGTAAAAAAATATGTTTCCGTGCCGCAGACCGAGCTTGCCCCGATTGATACAAGAGACAGGACATACCGTGCGCTGCTTTCGCTGCTGAATTTAAAAGAATTACATGAAAAAGATTTGCTTCGTCGTGGATTTACGAAAGACGAAATAAAACAAACTGATTACAAATCGTATCCATCGTTAGGGAAGGGCGATATTGTCAAGGCCCTTCTTAAAAGAGGCTGTGTTCTCGAAGGTGTTCCGGGCTTTTATTATGATAATAACACCTGGAAGATAAGAACCCTGCCGGACGGGTACCTTATTCCGCAGAAAAACTCTGTGGGACAGATTCAGGGATTCCAGGTTCGTTTATCGAAAGGGAATACAAGATATGTTACGCTTTCAACAGACGGTTATGCCAAAGGTGCGCCTGGGAAAGCCTATCCGCATTTTGTTAAGGGTTCAAAAAAGAACGGGAAGGTGATTCTTACCGAAGGTCCGCTGAAAGCAGACCTGATCGCCAAGTTTACCGGGTATTCCGTCCTTGCTCTTCAGGGCGTAAATGCAACAGCATACTTTCCTGCAGCGATAAAAGCCTTGAAGGGGATGGGGTATGATACGATACTCCTTGCCTTTGACATGGATATGTATAGTAACGAATTTGTGGCAAAAGCATTTTTTAAGATGAAGGAAATGCTTACGGAATACAAGATGCCGTTTTATACGCTTATCTGGGATAATAAGTATAAAGGTCTTGACGATTATTTGTATCACCGCGCGACGTGCAAACGTTGAAATTTCAACAGATTTTAAGGAAGAAGGAGGGACTCTAAAAAAGGGTGCCTCCTTCTGCCACATCTAAAATATGTAGATTTTTTAGATAAAATTTTTAAAACTCAAAATATGTTGAAATTTCAACAGAAACAAGGAAAACAAGAAAGAAATATTGACAAAAACCGTGTTAATAAATATAATTAGCATAATAAAATAGATATATTATGTTTTACGACCGGTATCGTTTACCAGGTCGTTTTGTTTTATGGAGATAAAAAAATGAAAGAAATAGCAACACAAGAATATGTTCATGTTCGGGACATATTAAGAGACGGAACAATAATCACGACAGAAGGAAAATACGTAAATATTTTGGAAGTGACGCCGCAAAATTTCTTTAATAAAGAAGAAGTGGAGCAGCTGATAATATTGCAGCGGTACGAGCGATTCTTAAAAAAGTTCCCGGAACTTTCTTTCAGAATTAAGGTAGTAACCCAGGCCATGCAGACGGATACTTATGCCGATGGATTCCGGGAAGCAGCCCAAAAAGAAAAAAACCGCAAGGTTAAAGATATGATATCCGATCACATCGACTTTGCGCGGTCCGAAACTTCTGTCAGCACAATTGACCGAAGATTTTATTTCATCTTCAGCTACGATCCGGAGAATCCTTACGCACTGGGAAGAGATGAAGAAGAAATCTTAAATGAGATGGCAAAGGCCCGCAATATGGTCAAAGCGGATTTTAAAGCTATGGGTAATCCGATTGTAGAATATGCACAGGAAGACCAAATGCATGATATCGCAAAAATCCTGTACAGCTTCTACAATAAAAGATTCTTATCTTCCCGGCCCATGGACCAGAAGATGGAAAGACTGATTCGCGATTACGAAGAAGTGTATCAGGTAAATGATATTTCTGACTTGCCGCTCATAGACATTCGGGACTTGCTTTGCCCGCAGTCAGTTGTAAATACGGAAAGAGATTATCTTATTATCAACGGTCAGTATTATGCGTTCCTTTATATGGACGGTTCAGATTTTCCGGCATCCATCAGTCCGTATTCCTGGGTTTCAGCATTGATTAACTTCGGGATGGGTTATGACGTAGACCTTATTTATGAGAAGCAGAACCGGAAAGAATCATTAAAGAATTTAAAACTGAAAAAGAAAATTACAAAGCCGAGAGCGGAAGAAGCGCATTATGATGCCAATAACTACGAGGTAGTGCAGCAGGTAGATAGAGATATTGACATGCTGCAGGATGCAATCCGGAAAGAGCGGCAGAGCATTTATCAGTTTTACGTGCTTCTTACAGTAAGTGCAAATACCAAGCAGGAACTCTACGACAAGATTGACCGGCTCACAGATCTCGAAATCGACTATGACTGCACCATAAAGTCCTGCGATAAGCTGCAGAAGGAAGGATTCCTTTCCACGATGCCGTGCAATGACATTTATCGTGAAATAAAAAAGGACGCGCACCACAACATAACAACGGATGCTGTTGCTCTGGCATATCCATTTGTTTCATCTTCGATGTCAGATAGAGACGGTGTAATGCTGGGTGTATCTCTTAACATGGACGGTCTGATTGCCGTAAACAATTTCGACACGAAGAAATACACATCTGCGAATATGACGGTTTTCGGTAAGTCCGGCACAGGAAAGACATTTGCCATGCTGTGCTATACCACCCGGATGCGTCTTCGCGGAATCCAGAACTTTATATTCTCGCCGGATAAGCAGGACGAGTTCCGGCCGGTGTGTGATGCTCTGGGCGGACAGTTCATCGATGTGGGTGCCTCAGCCAAGACAAGGATCAATCCATTCGACATCTGGCCTTCAACTTCCGATATCGACAATGCCTTGTACAACAAGAGCGGGGACGAGAAGAGCTGGCTGAATGAGAAGATTGAGCATTTGAGTATTTTTTATAAATTCTACATTGACAATATAACAACAGCGGAAACCGTCCTTCTCAAAAGGCTTACGGAATCTATGTACCGCAAGAAGGGAATCACAACAGACAACGATTCCATTTACAAGAACAAAGAGAAAAAGATCTTAAAAGAAATGCCGACATTTTCGGATTTCGTTAAGGAGCTTAAAGAATTTGCTTCTCTGGAAGGCAGTTCTTTCAGACAAGAAATTATCACGATATTCGAGCAGTTTACCGAAGGAAACCTTCGCTACTTAAACGGCCAGACGAATGTGGATTTGACCAACAAGTATATTGTATTCGGGTTCGAAAATTGTAAGGGGGACAACACCAAGTTGGTTCCGCTGATGTATATCGTTCTCGAATATGTGATGAACGTTGTGCGTTCCGATAAGACCGTGCCGAAGATTATATCGCTGGATGAAGGCTGGATGCTCCTGGATGAAAAGAATCCGCAGGTGTCAGACTTCGTGATCCAGATGTTCAGAACAATCCGTGCATACAACGGGGGAATCATTTTCTCCACGCAGTCGATCACAGACTTTTATAACGCAGGGGAGAAGGTTGCCAATGCAATTCTTGCCAACACTCCGTCGAATATTCTGCTCGGCATGGAAGCCAAAGCGGTTGACAATTTAAAAGAGATTCTAAAACTGACGGATGAGGAATGTAATGACATCATCACGTTTGACCGCGGGCAGGCACTTCTTTGTGCCGGCAGAAACCACGTTCCGATTAAAATAGTGGCCTCGCCCAAAGAACAGATGATTTATTCAACGGATCCGCAGATTCTGCTTCAAAAGTTATACATGGAAGGTAAGATACAATGATTAACAGAGACGTCCTCCAAGTGAGAGGAGCGAAAGAAACAATCAATCTGCTGCGTGTGCTTACATCAGTTTCAAGAAAGCAAATGCAGCGCTATGCCAACAATATGGAATTCGATCTGGCAAGGGTCGAATCCGCATTAACGGAATATAGATATGGCTATATTGATAGCCAAGAAGACTTGTTCAATGTGTGCAAAGGCGTAAGGTTTGACTTTATTTCGGCAACTTGCTTTTGTGCAGCACTCAAAATTGCCGACAAAAAAAAGCTCTGGCTTGAACGGTCCAGTATGTTGGGTTTTGAGTACAGTATGTCCATCGAAGGAGACCCGGCTTGTTATCAGCTGCTGTACTTTTCTAACGATGGCGCACGCAAGCTGAACCAATATAATCATTCGAAGTACCCCTATGAAAACATTGTTCCGGTAATCGTATTCCACAACAAACCTGTGGATGAACTGTATAGCGAACCGGGGCTTGAACCGAAGGGCCGTTACATTGTGATATCTATTACGCAGCATTCAACGAAGGAAGGCAAAGTTGCCTTCTATAAAGAGGTTAATAATGAATAGCAGCATCGAGCCGGCACTTCTTGGAACAATAAGTGACAGCATAAATGAACTTCAAACAAGAGCCGCATATCTTCAGGACTGCAGCGCAACATTAGATCCGGAGAAAAAAAGAAAACTCATAAAAAGTTTTCTTATCAAGTATGAAAAAGGATACTTAAACGCGAAGGATCTACTTTATCATACGGCGGATCTTCCGGAGGATGCTGCCGAATATGAGGACAGCTGCATATCCAGTTTAACCGCATATTCAGATGATGCTTTTCTTTTTACGCTGCCTCCGATGCGGAGCTTCAGAAAAAAAGAAGAGGCAAGCGGTCTGGGCAATTATATGTGGCAACTCGTGTGGGATCTACTGTTAGACTATGACAAAAGGTACGGGATTAAAAACCTGAAAAATCCCACGGTAATGTTCGTGCATGAAATCAGCGCGGAAGATAAAAACAAAAGATATGTTCCGGATCCTGACAATCTTGATTGCAGCAAAGTCCTGGATGCTCTGCATGACGGAGGATTGATTAAGAGTGATTCGGTTTTAGCCATTACCTTAATCCATAAGGGTAAGATTGCTGAAAAAAGCCAGACCCAGGTTTTTGTTTTTTCCGAAAATCACGAGAGCGACTACGCATTTTCCGGGGAAAGACTGTGCATATTTTAGGGGTTAAAAAAACAGGCAAATATGCACTACTTTTCAGGCAAATTATATGTGCTAAAACAGGCACATGAATACCCGGGGAAAAGCATTGAAAAATACACAAGCAAATATGGTTACAGTAACCCTGTTTTTTTAAGCGAAAAACGGAGCTTAGTTATCTGGGTTAGGGGAATGGGGTAACTGTAACTGGAAAATGAGTTCGAAGGAGCGTGGCAGCCATAGTCGTACAAGTTAACAATCTATCAGATTACATCGTTGCTCTTACAGGAATATCGGGTGAATTGGACTACGAGTATTTCTGCAATAACAGTCCATACACAATCGCTTACCTCTACAAGAAAATCAAGCAGATGATAAATGAGGGACTGATATTAAAGAGCGTTGCAAAAACAAAAGACGGACAAGAAATCAAAGTCATAAGGTTAAGCTATCCAAAAGGCTACAATCGCCTTGGCGAAATATCAGAAGAATTTCAAAAACATTTCGAAGAGCTGACGCTATATAACAATGGCAAAACCAAGAAATTTTATGCTGGTAATCCATCAACACGGCTGCGTCAGATTATGGCAAGTAAGCTTCCGCTTTTTATGAAGTTTAACTTTCTTGGGGATACAGATCTAATGGATGTGGAGTATGTGGCCCGGCAAGATAAACCGGCCCCCCAGCCAAAAAAATATAGTCCCTACAACAAGGACGGAATTTTAAAGACGGATGTTGAAATTTTAAGAAGCTGTGATTCAAAGCTACATTATCTTACAGCCAAGCTCTTCTTTAAGGATTATGAACGAACAGATGTTGTATCATCAGAGCGGATTCTATCAAGTAAGGTGATTGGGATGTTTGCCAAGGAAGAAAGATTGCTGCCAGTGTTCTTTTGCGAAGAGACTTTCGCAAAATGGATATATAAGGCGGAGCGATCATTTCTATCTTACATAACGCACCTCCAGCGAGAATTGTATCCGGCGTCCGGCAGGGAAAGCGAATGTGTGTTCTTCCTGCCGTGTAAGGAAGACCTTAAAGAATATATTGAGCAGGGTGCCCCGAACAAGGCTAAATGCAATCCGGGAGCATTATACAGCAAGACATATATCATACCGTTCCGGGAGAATCCGGAGCAGGTAATGATGATGATTTTCAACAAGGCAGTGTCCGAAGATTTATTTAAAAAGCGCCTTGCAAATAATTATCAACCGGAAAACAACATAGAAGGGTACCTGCAGGGCAGCCCCGTGTACTCCATATTAGACTGTGAACTGTCTAAGATGCGAAATATTGCAAGAACTATCGAAGATGGAGCGCACCTTGTATGCTACGACTGGCAGGCTGAAATCATGAAAGATATTATAGGCCGCGACAGGCCAATAGATTATATGCATCTGAGTACAGATGTATTGCGATACTTTATTGAGGAAGGAGGTTATACGCTGTGACGAGCAAAGAAGCATTGGATAAAGCAAAGCACATTCTATCTAAAAACCAGCTGCTTGGAATACTGGCCGGAATCGCTGCATTTATTTTAGATATATTTTTAGCAAACAGCTTTCTTCGTCTAAAATCCTTCGGGAAAATGGATGTAGTTAGGCCCAAGGGTTTATGGCAGAACTTTCGGTATTTAGCCGGGAATCATCCGGGCGCCGCAGTAATTGTGCTGATCCTTGCAGCCATAACCGGAATACTTGTTAAGGTAATTCTGGATCGCTGCGGTAAAGACGTTGATGAGAGAGGATATGTAATCTGCGCGAATACTCCATCAAGACCGATGCCAAGAGAAGAAAAAGAACAGCTATTCAAGCTATGTGACCCGAAGCACCCCGAAGGAATCATCTACGGCGTAGATCCGGAAAGCGGTCTTCTCGTATGCCTCCCGTTTGTTCCGGAAGACAGACTGCACGGACTTACAAATGAAATGGTAACAGGCTTTGGTCCTTCAGGAACAGGAAAGACTTCCGGCCACATTATTCAGAACTTATATGAATTCATGGCAGAAAGCCGCCCGATCATGGTATCCGATCCGAAAGGGGAACTGTATAAAGAGACTGTTGCGGTAGCAAAATACTATGGATACAAAATCTATATCTTAAATACCATAGTAAACCAAGGGATATACTCAGACGGAGTAGATATCCTAAAGCCGGTCCGGGAAGCCTCCATGGAAGAAGCGAAGAGTCTTGTGGATCTTATCGTAACAATCATCATGGAAAATACCCAAAACAGTCTTCCAAAAGACTTCTGGGGACCATCGGCAGAAAACCTTCTTCGGTTAATTCTTTTAACGGTCACCAAAGCAACTGCATTTACAAAGGCTAATGCCGGCGCGCCCGAAAACTCAAATAAGGAATACCGGAATATGTCGGCAGTATTTCATCTTCTGAAGATGGATCAAGATAAGTTTGTTGACATGATGGAAGTGATTGTGGGAAAGGGTATAAAGAAGAATGTTGACTACGAGCTGTTATCAGGTTCGTATAACATCTGGATCAGCAATGCTCAGGCAGCACAGGTAAAAGCAAGTCTCGCCACCCAGCTTCATATGTTCGATGAAGAATCGGTATGCCGGCTCTTATCTGAAGATGAAATAGACCTTAACACAATCGCCACCGAAAAAGCGATAATCTATCTGGAATGTCCGGACGGAGCATCCCCGTATGCTGCAGCCTTAACGATCTTCGTAACGATGCTGTTCTACAACATAGAAAAATACGTGGACATGCAAAGATCAGGCAAAGCGCTTGAAAAGCCATTCACCGTTGTTTTTGAGGAAATGGCCAATATCGGAAAGATCCCGAATATTACGAATTACCTGTCCACATGCCGGTCGAGAGGTATTCCGATATATATGTACTTCCAGGGAATATCTCAGATGCAGGATATATACGGAAAGCAGAACGCCCCGCATGAGTGGGAAACAATGCTTGACAACTGCAGCATTAAGCTTCTTACCGGTGTTGCCAATACGCCAACAGCAGAAAAATTCGAAGAGTTATGCGGGAAAATGAGAATCCTGGATTACAGCCAGAAGCGCCGCAGCAGAAACCGGATTACAAAGATTCCGACATCCTTTGACGAAATGAACTCCGTAGCCGAAAGAGAAGTGCCTGTATACTCAGCGGCAGAACTGCTGCACAACTCATTTACGGTAGATAAGATGCTCATAGTTCCGGCGCAGCACAATCCCTTGATGCTGAACAAGTACTATTACAAAGACCATCCTCTGTACAAAATCCGTATGGTAGATCGGCAGGGGAACGTTGTCGAACTTACGCATCTGATGCACGTTCCGACTTGGCGCCGCAAAAGCATCGCGAAAGGTCATGACGATTTAACAGGCAGAGAGTACATCGCGCTGGAAGACAGTCTCACGCCGGCATATTGCCCGGACTTTGAAGAAGATGATGATGAAGAATATCAGATAGAAAAACCGAAAGGCAAATTCAAGGAAAAAATCGAGAATCTGATATTCGAGCCGGAAGAACCGAAAACATACATGCCAAAAACAAAGCGTGTTGAGAGTTCCCATACGTTTAAGGATTTCCTGCCTTCAACACCGCAGCCAAAGGCTCCGGAACCATATGTGCAGGAAGAAGAAATAGATTCTTACGAAGACACAATCGAAGAAACAGATTACAGTGAAGCCCAGGAAATATGGGGGGAGGTATATGAGTAAATGAATTACAGCGAGAAGTTAAACCAAATGAAGGTATTGGAGCTTCGAGAAGAATGCCAAAAATATCCCGAAATTGAGCTTTCAATGAAGGACACAAAAGAAGTTCTGATTGAAAAAATCCTTACCGCATACTACGGGCAGAAGAGCAAAGAACCGAAGGAATACGTAAATGCGCAGGTTGACAGTAAGCCCGGACTTGTATTTAAGACCGATGCACCCATCGGACTGGACGGACCGATGCGCGAAGAAGATTTCCTTACGCCGGACAAGCTGGCAACGAAGGAGCTTTTAAAAAGTAAAGACAAGAACGTCCGCAAGATCTTAACCGCGCAGCTTTACAGCTTCGAAGTTCTCCCCGACGGATATGGGAATTCTAAAGTTTACTTCGTTGGACAACTTAAAGATTCCTACCGTCAAATTCTTGTTCCTTTTGAGGAATACCGGCTTGAAGTCATTGACTGTATGCAGGATATTCCCCAGGCGCAGAACAAGGCGGCAAAAAAGAATAAGGAAAAACTTTCGGTAGACGAAATCCGTAAATACTTTACAAGAAGAAGCCGGACAAGTTTTGACTTTATCGTAAATAACTTCGATGAATCAGATGATTTCGCATCGGTACTGGCCAGCCGCAAGGATGCCGCCCTTGTAAGCCAGAAAAAGTTCTGGAACCTTCTGGCCCGTTATGAAGATGGAACAGAAGATTACTGGATCCGCCCCGGAAGGAAGATGGAAGCAAGAATCATGGAAGTTGAAAGCTACGGCATAGTCGTAGAAGCCTACGGCCTGGAGTTCTTTATTCCAAAGCACGAACTGACATACGTAATGCGGGAAAACATTAAAAATAAGTTTTTCAGTGGGCAAAAAATCCAGCTCATCGTAAAAGAAATAAAAAGAGACGAACTTGGAAATATTGAAGGGCTGCACTTCTCACATAGAGATTTGCTCCCCAACCCAAAGCACGTGGTTGAAAGAATGTACGAAAATCTTGAAGTCAATGGGTATGTTGTTGATCAAAGATACGACGAGAAATGGGGCTATCAATGCTACGTTGCTTGCAACGGGATTGAGATTATGGCTAAGGTTGATTCCCATAACGATCTGCTTCCGAGTGTTGGCGATTATGTTACCGTGAAAATCAAAAAGATTAAGCCGGAAACAGGTCAGGTAAGAGGATATATCCTTCACGTATACAACAGCCCGGAAAGAGGATAGTGAGGAGAGCGATGATCAAAGGAATACAGCAGATGGTTGAAGAACTGGGATACCTGGTAGTACAGCCAATGCGTCCCTCTGAAGACCAATTGGCGTTTATCTTATCTGACGGATCCTGGGTTATCGTAAGCCAGATATCAGAAGAATATGATGTCTCATATCTTATGGACATGACAGAGATACCCGACTATGAGCTTTTAAACAGAATAAATATGGCAACCAATCACGGTAAGCATGTTATTAAAAAAGGCAGTATTACCAAAAAGCAATGCCCGGTCTATATTTTTTCGGAAAGAAAAGCTATAAAAAAAATGACGGAAATGAAGGAAGCCCTTCAGGAAGTTTTAGAAGCGGGGAGGACAGGATACCGGATAATCAATACGCCGCAGGAAGGAGCAGAAATCCCAGAAATATAAATTAACACAAATTACCCATTTTATGGCTGGAAAGTCTTGTTTCGATTTGATATTTGTGATATATAAACACCCAGAAGATATCTAAGATAGAAAGAGAGAAACAATTGACCGATAAGCCCGAAGTAGAAAAGAATATCAGACTTGTAAACAAAGTTCTATCTAATACTGTATTCAAGGATTTTCTCGCGAAAACCAATGAATACGATTACGAAGATCTGTACCAGGAAGGCTGCATAGCATTATGCCAGGCTGCGAACACATATGATGGTGATAAGTCCAAATTCAGTACTTACGCTTACCGCTGCATAACCAATGCGCTGTTAAACATCGTAAAACTGGCAAACTGCGATAAAAGGAGGGCATCGATTGATGCGATGTCCCTTGATGATGAAGATAGTCTCATCGCAGCCATGATGCCGCAGGCAGAAGACCGGTACGATATGTATTATGAGGAACTGAAAAAAGATATTCTTTCCGCTGCGGGAAACCAGCCGGAAATCCTGCAAAAAGTGATTAAGCTTTTGATTCAATCTGTCGAAGAAGACCGAAAAATCATAGAGCTATGCCAGGAATACAACGTAACAGCTGCCGATGTGCAGAACCAGAAGAAGAAGTTAAAGAAAATTTTTAATGTTGACAGATTAAAAACGATTCTCTATAATTGAGCACAAGTAGGGATTACTCCAAAAAAAGTATGACCTTCCATAAGCATTATAGAAAACTGATAATTTATCAAGATAAAATCAGAATTAACTTCGGTAACGTTAATCAGTTTTCCTGTGCAGAATAAGTTATTTAAGCAGGTTAACACAGCCTGCTTTTTTGTTTATAAACAGAAAGGAATTATCAAAATGAACGGATTAAAAAATTTTGCTCCCATGCTTTTAACAGCGAACCCCACCTTCCACAATAGCATTTTCCAGAAGTTATTCGAAGGAATCAACAGCATCTATCTCGACTTCGTGGCAATATCCTTTATTGTTGCCGCAGCATCCGCTGTAGTAGTTCTTGTTGTAAACTTCCTTCTGCCCGGCGCAGAACCCAAGGAAGGATGGAAAAAACTGAAAACTATCTTCATTGCATACATTGTAATCAACAGCATTATGGGCATTCTGGAGTTTGCTCAGGCCATCACACATTAGGTTGAAAAATGCGAAATTAAAGAGTAAAAAATCGAATGGAGAAAGTCATAAAAATGGCTTTCTCCAGATGCATCTAAGAAAGGAAACACAAAATGAAATGGCTACTTGAAGATCTACTTGCGATTCTTCTTAACTGGCTCATTGGAATAATGAACATCCTTTTAAGTGCGTTTGATTCTCTTTCTTTCGATATTGGTCATACCGTAGAAGCTGTATCGGGCGGAGGTCAGTACAATGCCCCGCACGGAAAGATTTTGGATCCGATAATCACAAGGGAAACTTCAGGTCTTTTGGACAGCATATTCCCGCTGGAAGGCTTAAAGACTTTTTTTGTCGCCGCAGGACTTCTTCTCGCGTTTGGTATCGCTTTTGCGAAGCTTTATCAGGCTCTTGTAAATCCAGCAGCGAAAAGCACGGAAAGCCCAGGAAGGGTAGCCGGAAGACTTGCGATATCCTGCATCATTGTAGTTTACTCTTACGAACTGTTTACTGTGATGCAGAATGCGATGGAGTCCTGCTATTCAACCTTGAAAGAGGTACTTGGTACAACACAGAGCATAAATATGATTGAAATTTTTGGCTCTGTGACGGTACAAGAGGGAAACGTCTATTTTTTCAAACACGAACAAGACATTTTTTCTCAGGAAGGCCTGAAGATACTCATGGTATTCGTTTTTACCTGTGCCCTTTTCATGGCCCTGGTCAAAATGGTCTTGGAACTGTATGAACGTTACATCGTTTTCGGACTTTTGTTTTATACAAGTCCCTTGGCTGCAGGATGCATCGCATCCGAAAAAACCGGAGAGGTATTTAAAAAATGGGTGTCGATGATAGTATCGCTTCTCATTCTGATATCCCTGGATACGATAGTTCTATCTTTATTCACAAAGGGAATGAACACCGTTTTTACTATAAAACCTGACGGTGCGAATATGTACTACTACTTTGAAAGCATATCGGATTATGTTGTAAAAATGATTATTCTTATCGGATGGCTTTCGGTAGGAACAAAACTTGATCAGATTCTTCGGGATATGGGCGTATCCGTTGCCCAAACAGGCGGTGCTCTTGGTGCGGCTATTGGCGCCGCAATTACTCACGTAGCTCATAGAGTTATGAGTTATGGCGGCAGAGCTGCAGCAAAAGGCGCAAAAATCGCAGGAAAAGGAGCAAAGGATCTTGCGAAGGGTGACTGGAACCATACAAAAGCACTTACCGGGAGACTTGCGGAAGGCACTGATCCGGGAAAGAGTCCGGAAAAGCATACGCTTGCCAATAACCCGGCGAACCGGGATGCGGTTACCGGAAATGTCAAGCCGGACGTACAAGGAAAAGTTCTTCACAACGATCCGGATGTTGAAGGCCAGCGGCTGGAAGGCAAACGCGACGGAGAAAATGCACTTGCTGCAACAAGAGCAAACGTGGACAATAACGAAGTTCTATCTGACACATTCAAGGACAGAAATAAAGATAAGACTGTCGCGGAAGACGGTATGATCGAAACCTATGATGCAGAAGGTCAGAGTCAGGCTCAGATAGGATTAGCCTCTGCGTATAAGACAGAAGACGGATCTGGAACCTATGTGGCAGGAATCGACGAGGATGGCGCACAGTATATTACCCCGGCAACGCAGGAGATTATTGATAAGGATGCCCTTGCCGTAGCACAGTGGGCGGAAGAGTCGAAGGATATTACAGGCGCACCGGAAGGCGCATACTATAAGCCGGAAACAACCAATGACTACAGCAATGTAGCAGAGGAAGACGCCAGCGCAACATCTCCGCATTACAGCGGCGAAAAGTATGATGATGGCAGAGAGCATTATACAGGCAATGTCATTGAATACGATAAGGATGGGAATCCGACAGGCAGAGTTCTGGCAAATTCCTCCTATGACAACTTCAGCCAGTCCCAGATACAAGGTGAAACGCAGCAGTATGCTGCAGAATATGTACCTGGGAAGAATGGGAAAGTGGCATACGAAAGTAAATCCGTATCTGTATTCACAGCAAGCCCTGACGCAGAGTTCGATAAGAGCCTTGTGGCGAAGCCAAAGGTATCCGCAACAGCACATAACCTGGAGCGGACAAGCGTTGTAACAACAGAGAATGCTTCTTCCACATTCAATAATTCCATAGGTGTCGGCGGAAACTCCAATAAGGAAAAATCCGGCGGATACAGCAGCTCTTCAGGGAAGCAGTCCGGGCCAAGACCTGCTCCAAGTTCTTCCGAAGGAAGACGTCCGGCAGCAAGCCAAAGCGCACCACCTTCGCAAAGACGAGAAAGCTCGGAAGCTCCGAAATCCAAACCATCATCTTCGCCGGCAAGTCCACGGAAGATATTTGGGAGCCGGACAGACGAGGCGAGAAAGAAAAAGAAAACGCCAAAAAAGCATAACTAAAAATTCCATCTGAGAAAATATATAAAGGAAAGGAGGAGAAAAGCAAATGTACAGCGATGAAGACATTGAACGCGGAGGACGTGCCGGCTTAAAAGTTGCAAAAGGCGCAGGCAAAGGGACGCTTTCTTTATTTAACAAGCTTCCGCTGAAAATAAGAATCATCATAATAGGCATTGCTTTTCTCTTCCTTCTTGTATATATCGTTGCCGGATCTGCCGGATCTGTATTAAGAAGAGTCTTCTCCCTTACGCCCTCCGGCACGGAATCAGAACGGGAAATCTCTCATATGGAAGAACCAAAAGAGATGATCCAGGAAGACATCCTTGCGCAGATCGGAATGATTGAAGCTGCGCAGTCAGAAGATTACGAACAGCGGCTTGCAGATTTAAAGAAGTTCTGCAAGAACGGCAAGGCAGAATACGATCTATCCTTAAAGAGGCTCGCCAACACGAAGGAAGGGCCGGCATACATCGTAAAGGATGTAAACTATGACAGTAACCTGGGAGAAATTAAAATAGCCGATGCGACTGATGCGCAAAAAACTGGATTTACCGCAAAAAAGGAAAGTGAATATCCGGTAAATATCACCATAACAGCTGTAACAAGCAAATACTATAAAGACGAAAAAGGCTACTTTAAATATAAGTATTCAGGCGGAGAAGATTATATTATCGCAGCGCCGGAATACCTCGGTAAAGCCGGAGAGCGAATCCGGATTCTTACGGATAAAGGAAAGCAGCTTACCGCAATTGTAGGATGCGTTATTCCTGCAGACACAACATACAAGAAGGAAGGAAAATACGCTTCCAATGAAAGCATCTTCTACTTTATTGCATCTGACGATGCCTGGCCATCCGTCTTTGATAATACAAAGAGCGTGCTGTCATTGGATGAGAATAAAATATATAAGATAGAAAAAACAGAAAGCGATTTTATCCCGATTAAAACAACAGACAACAGCTCAAATATCAAAATACTATCTGCGTTTTCAGTCTCCATTGCAAACGGTCAGCTCTGGTATAAAGACGGCAAATATTATGACGCCAAAGGAACACAGATCAGCGTAGAGCTGGACTCAAAAACCAAAGAAATTGATTACGAAAAAACACTGCAAAAGCGGTTAGACAAATATAAAGGCGATTTTTTCACACTGGATTATCAAAGAGATAAAGACGGAAAGATTGTATATGACTATGAGGAAGAAAAGATTGAAAAACACTCCTATCTTTATGATCCTGCAACCGGCGAAATAATTGAAGATATTATATATTACGAGATAGTAAAACATTATTATGTTCATCCTATCATCACCGAAAAAGACCTCTACGCTATGGCTCTTGATGTATTCGGAGTGAATGCAGACGATATCTACGTTAACTCATGTGCCTGGGTAAAAAATGAAAACGGCGAAATGGTGCCAAAAGGAACCGGAATTACCAACAGGGCAGCCATAAATGATTTAACGAAAACCACGTCAAGTATAGTCTACGGCAACGCGCTGGGTTACGGCGAAATTGTGCATTCGGAATTATCAGGTACATTCGAATGGCCGGTGCCGGGCTGTAAAAAGGTAACATGCAGGTTCGGAAACAGAATTGATCCAATCACGGGGAAATATTCAAAGCATGAAGCAATCGATATTGGTTGCCCCAGCGGATCAAAAGCAGTTGCTCCGGAAGCCGGAACAGTAATTGAATGCGGTTGGACAGATACCGGAGGAAACAGACTTACGATTGAACTGGATAACGGCTTTAAAGTCCGGTACCAGCATCTATCTGAGTTTATTGTTCAGGAGGGACAAAGAGTGGAGAAAGGTCAAGTGGTTGCCCTTACAGGAAACACCGGATCAGCGTCCACCGGACCTCACCTTCATTACGGGCTTATGAGTCCGGAAGGCGAATGGGTAAATCCGCTGCCTTATATCGCAAGGGATTTATCAGAGTTAATTATTCTGGATTAAATATAGAAAGGAAGAATACGATGAGCAAATTTGAAACGCCGATTCCTCTGAACACAGAAGACGGAAGTGAGCTTCTTGGCGGAGCAATTAAAATAAGAAACTTGTTCGAAGCAGTAATATGCGACGTTCTTTTATACACCATCTTAAAATATGCGCTTGTATTTTTGAAAACAAAGATAAGAAGCATCATCATCGTTATCGTAATATTCATGGCTTCGATATTCTTCCTTGTGGGAATCAACAGAGTATCGGTAACGCAGTGGATTATAAGATCTATCCGATTCAAAAAAAATAAGTCCATCGCAACAATGTCCATGCCAAAGAAAGAATAGAAGGAGAGTATTTAATGACAAAGAAAATAAAAGCAGGCTTTCTGCTCCTTATATGTATCTTACTTCTGTCTGGCTGCGGAAACAGTGAGCCGATTGCAGATTCCAATGGCGAAATGCTTTATCTCACCTCCGAGCAGATAGGCCAGTATGACCTTGCCGGGCGCGAAGGATTTTTCGTCTTAAACGAAGACAATACCTTCACTCCGCTGGCGTCAACCTTTTATGGCTTTGACAAGGTGGCAGCCGAAAGTCTTCCGACAAGATATCTCTGGTACACGGATAACAAGTACAGCATAACGAATCTGATACCTCATATTAAAGCCGGCACAAAGCTGGTGATCCTGGGGAACTCTTCAGACGCACTTCCGGATGAAGTCGTAATGGAGAAATACGATTATAAAGGCCTTACGCTGGGACTTCACTTCTATACCGATTCCGGGAACAATATGTATCTTATATCAAAAAATCCAATGCCGGAGTCAGATGGTTACAAAATTTCGCAATATCAGAATGAAACGAAATACAGCATCCTTACGGTGAACGGATCCGAAACGCTTCCGATTGGCAATGTGGATAACAATCTCGAAATGCTTCTTGGCCTTGATGAAGGAAAATACTATGAATTCGAATTCTTTGTGGGGACAAAGTTTGTAAAGCTCGATTTTGCAGCAGACACAAAGGTGTTCCAGTCGGAAGATGTGATTCATATCACCCGGCCGTTTACAAGAACAAGGGAAGGTTATTTCATTATTAACCTTCCGGACAACTTAAAGGAAGGATACTACTATATCAACAATGCCGGTCTTATGTATTACGAAGGAGGTGCAGCAAATGGCGGACAGTGATTTCTTGAATCCGGATCTTGCAATCCAGGCGAAATCTGAAACAACAAGAAAAAAGAATAAAAACAAGCTGCCTTCACCGCAGCCCTTCAACATGAATATGGACGGTGAAAGCATAGATATTGATTCTGCATTAAAGGCTATGAATCAGCAAACTCAAAATAAGGAAACTCCCGCCCAAGAGCCGGAAGAAACCGAAGAAAAAAAGGTCCAGGATGCAGGCTTCCCCGAAGAAGAATCAAGAGAAGCTCAGCCGGAAACAGAAGAACAAGAAGTTGCAGCGGAAGAATCAGCTGCACCGAAGCAGGAAGAAAGGACGCAAAGCGAATCGCAGGAAGACGTCGAAAAAGTGATCCGGTCCATAAAGCGTTCCTTTAAAAGCCTGATGCAAAAAGAAAATCCGGAAGAACCTGAAGAAAAAAAGGCCCCGGAAGCCGCAGAAAAGGTTCAAGAAGATGAAGTTTTGAAAGAAGTTCCAAAGGTAGAAGAGACGACATGGCCTCAGATTCGAAAACTTACCCGCAGGCCGCAGAATGAAGCAGATGTCATTGTTCTATCTGAAGGGGTAAAAGAGATAAAGTTTCAGCTGGGGGAGTATGAAATTAAAGCAAAATTTGAGATAAATAAAAAAAGTTAATATTTTTCTATATTAAATATTGTAGAATAAAAATAGAAGAAAAATGTTAGATACAAGGGGAAAAATATGAATAAGACAGCAAAAAGAATCATCGCGCTTATCCTCGCAGCAGCGCTGCTCATCGCGGCCGGCGCATGCGGCCTGGAAGACCCGGCGCCAAGCAGAGAAGAACTGGAAGCTGCCGCAAAGGAATATGTGGCAAAGCTTCTTGAAAGAATTCTTACAGAACTTGATGCACCGAAATCTGAAACAGGCGAAGCACACGTTTCAGAAGAGGCTGCAGAAGTTCATGTAAAAGTGGGAGATAGAGATTTTATTATTCTGCTTACCAAGGACGCAGACGGAAATTGGGAAGGAGAAGCCCCAAAGGAGCTTACCGAGTACCTGGAGGAGCTGAAGAAGCCGGAGCAGCCGGAAAATCCGGACCAGCCAGACAATCCCGAAAACCCGGACCAGCCAGAGAACCCCGACCAGCCAGAGAATCCTGAGAACCCTGACAATCCGGAAAATCCTGATGAGCCGGTAGATCCGGATACCCCGGACAATCCTCCGGAAGACCCGAAGCCTGCTGACGATCCGAAACCGGAACATGAACATAAGTACAGCGAGAAGGTCACAAAAGAACCGACCTGCACTAAGGAAGGTGTAAAGACTTACACCTGCAGCTGCGGAGACAGCTATACAAAGCCAATCAAAGCAAAGGGCCACAAATATAAAGACAGCGTGGTAGCACCTACCAAAACAGCCAAAGGATATACCCTTCATTCCTGCACCGTATGCGGATATGAGTACAAAGATAAGTACACTGATCCCATCGGTGGAGATGATCCAAAACCGCATACGCATGAGTGGCAGGAAGTCTACGAGACTATCCATCACGATGAGGAGGGACATTACGAAAAAAAACTTGTAAAAGAGGCCTGGGACGAACCGGTGTATGAAGAAAAAGCCGTTTGCAAAAAGTGTGGCGCGTATTTTGATACGGTTGATGAGGTTGGAGACCATATCATTTGGGAACATGATAACAATGCTTCATATACAATCAAAGAAGTTCTTACCCACTACATTCATCATGACGCGGAATACAAAGACGTCTGGGTTGTGGATAAACCTGCATGGGACGAAAAAAAGCTCACAGGCTATAAATGCAAGACTTGCGGCGAAACCAAAGGAGTCGGCGGGAACGCCGTAATTCTTCCGGAAGACAAGAACCGGAAGGCAGCAAAAACAAACAATAAATATTTATTGCAATATAGTTAAACTAAAAGGGAGAAAAAACTATGAACAAAGTAAAAAAATTGATGGCTTTTATGCTGGCAGCGATAATGATTTTCGCGCCGGCAGCGGAGGCCCTCGCCGTAACAGACATCAGCGGCGAGTATCTCTTCACACGGTCCAAATGGATTACCAATTCTTCAGGACAAGCAGAAAACGTACTGTTTACCCTGGAGAACGGGCTGACCGGTCTTTGCTGCGACGCTGCGAATGACTACATCCCAATCGAAGGAAAAACAAAGACAACTCTTTCCATCGCAGACGATCTCTACCGCGCCGTAGTATGGCTCGGCACCCAGGGAAGACTGGTAGATGATCTTACAAGAGCGGAAGCTATTGCCGTGCATTATGCCGGAACCCTTGTGCATAACGGCAAGAAGCCGGGATACAACAATGCAGCAGGAAGCGCTCTTTACGAGCAGGCGCTTGCTTATGATGTATCTAAGATTCCAGATAATTTTAAGGTATATTTTGCTCCTACTAACGCAACTCGTCAGGACGGTATCTTCTGGGAATACCAAGCGTCTGGAATCATCAATCTGGAAAAAATCAGTGGAAATTCAGGCTGTACCACCGGAAATCCGAACTATTCTCTTCAGGGCGCTGTTTACGGCGTATACAGAGTAGGTGATGTGGCGGCAAAGACAGTTGATACAACGACCCTTGTCGGCACCATTACAACCGATGCGAACGGAAAGGGTTCCTTATCTGCAAATCTCGGTATTGGAAATACCTACTATGTGAAGGAAATTTCTCCGAGCAAAGGCTATACGCTGGATAAAAATGTAAATGCCGCAGTTGCGGGGGAAACTGTTGCAACGGCTGCTACTGTAAAGTCTGTAGAAGCCCCGGTTAACGACCCTATTTCTATTACTATTTCAAAAGAAACCACGGAAACTGTTACTAATCCCGCATCCCTTGCAGGAACGCAGTTTACGGTAAAATATTATGCGTTGGATCCCAGCGTTACATACACTGCAGCCCAGCTTGCAGGAATGACCGCGACCAAAACCTGGGTAATTGAAACAAAAGCGTCAACAAACGGAGGCAAGACAATATATAGAGCTCTTTTAAGTGATACTTATCTTGTTCCCGGAAGCGATCCGCTATACTTCTCTGAAACAGGACTTGCAACCATGCCCATTGGAGTGTTTACCATCGCCGAAACAAAAGCGGCCCCCGGATACATTAAAGATTCCGGAACCATCAAGATTGGCGGAGAAGTTGTTGCAAACGGCGGCGAAACCATTGTAGGATGGGTTGACGCAAACGGAGACATTCATCCGAACGGACTTAATGTTAGTAACGAATACACTGCAACCAACGCACCCATTTACGGAGGCTTTAAAGTAGGAAAATTTGATGCGGAAACCCAGAAGGCGATTACAGGTTCTGAAACATCTTTTGCTCTGTATAACCGCAGCGGCTTCAGCGTAAAGGTTGGCGGAACCGAGTATGCAAATAACGCAGTTATAGCAAATCTTAAAACTACAAACGGTGTATATACCTCTGCTGCAAACTATCTGCCATATGGAAGTTATGAACTGGTCGAAACCGCAGCCCCGGCTCAGTACACCATGAGCGGAAGAACATCTGTAACATTCAAGATTGAAACAAACGGTACGGTTGTAGATCTGAACAGCTACGCGAAGGGATTTACAGATACAATTATAAAAGGCGGATTTAAAATTGGTAAGTTCGATGCCGAGACCCAGAAGGCAATTACCGGATCCGAAACATCCTTCTCCTTATACAACCGCTCCGGCAAAACCGTAGTGGTCGGAGGAAAAGAATACGCAAATAACGCAGTTATTGCAAATCTCAAAACTACAAACGGTGTATATACCTCTGCGGCAGATTACCTGCCGTATGGAAGTTATGAACTGGTCGAAACCAAAGCACCTGCTCAGTACACCATGAATGGCAGAACCTCTGTAACCTTCAAAGTTGAAACAAACGGAACGATTGTAAACTTGAACAGCTATGCAAAGGGCTTTACCGACACCGTAATTAAGGGCGGCTTTAAAATCGGAAAGTACGACGCAAAAACCCAGAAGGCAATCACGGCATCCGAAACAAGTTTTGACCTTTACAATCGCAGCGGAAAAGCTGTTATTGTAGGAGGAAAAGAATATGCAAATAACGCTCTGATTGCAAATCTCAAAACCACAAATGGTGTATATGCTTCTGCGGCGGATTATCTTCCGTATGGGTCCTTCGAATTGATCGAAACCAAAGCTCCTTCCGGGTACATCCTTTCCGGAAGAACAAGTGTAACATTTAAGATAGAAACAAACGGTACCATCGTTGATCTGAACTCTTACGCAAAAGGCTTCACCGATACGGAGATTACCGGCGGCTTTATCATCGGAAAATTCGATGAGGAAACAAAGAAGCCGATTACTGAGTTTGAAACCAGCTTTGATCTGTATAACCGCTCCGGTAAGACTGTTCTTGTCGGCGGCAAGGAATTTGCAGAAGGAGCGCTGATTGCAAGCCTTACCACAAGCGATGGCGTATATGCTTCGGCCGCAAATTATCTCCCTTATGGAAGTTACGAACTGGTTGAAACCAAGGCGCCAGAAGGATATCTGCTCCAGGGCAAAACGTCCGTCACATTTAAGATAGAAACAAACGGTACAATCGTTGATCTGAACTCTTACGAAAAAGGCTTCACCGATACAATTATCAAGGGCGGATTTAAGATCGGAAAGTTTGACGCGGAGACAAGAGAGCCGATTACAAAATCCGAAACAGGCTTTGACCTTTACAACCGCAGCGGGAAAGCTGTTCTTGTAGGAGGCGCGGAGTTTGCGGATGGCGCGGTCATTGCAAGCCTTACCACAGTCAATGGCATCTATGAAAGCGCAGCGGATTATCTGCCGTATGGCTCTTACGAAATCGTCGAAACAACGGCTCCTACCGGGTTTATTCTTTCCGGCCGCACATCAGTAAGCTTTGACATTACCGAAAACGGCGCAGTCGTTGACCTGGCAAACTATGAAACCGGTCTTACCGACGGCCATGCGCGCGGAATTGTTAAGGTTACAAAAGAAGCAGAGGATAACGTAATCGAAGGAATCGTATTCCATCTCTTTGGGACTTCCATCCTCGGAGAAGAAGTTGACATGACTGCAGAAACCGGCGCGGACGGAATCGCAGTATTTGAGGACGTTCCTGTAAGCGGCGATACGCCCTATACTGTAGAAGAAGTAGACACCGCATACCGGTACAACATCGTAGAAGCACAGGATGTCGAAGTTAAAACCGGCGAGACTTCAGAGCTGACCTTTATTAACACACTTAAAAAAGGCAGGATTGAAGTATTCAAAAAGGGCGAGATTTTTGAAACTGTAACGGAAGAAGACGGAAAGTACACAGCAGTATTTGAAGAAAGCTATCTGAAAAATGCGGTATTCGAGATCCGCGCAAAAGAAGATATCGTTCTTGCAGACGGAACAGTAACCTTTGCTGCCGGCGAAGTGGTTGATACCATTACAACCGATGAAGACGGCTATGCAGAAAGCATCCTTTTAGACTTTGGAAAATATGAACTGGAGGAAGTAGAAGCTCCGGAAGGTTTTGTAAGAGACGAAACCATCTATGAGATAGAACTTACCGCAACAGACAGTGAAGTATCGGTAGAATCCTCCAGCATTTCCAACACCCGTCAGAAGGCAGCCGTTTCCATCATCAAGGCGATGGAAGAAGATGAAATTTTCAGTCTTGGAGCAGGCGGAGAAGTTGCAAATGTAAAGTTCGCTCTTTATGCAGCGGAAGAACTTACCGCAGCAGACGGCAGCACGATTCCCAAAGACGGCCTTATCGATGAAGTATCCTGTAACGAAGAAGGCATGGCAGCATTTACGGCGGACCTTCCCATGGGAAAATTCTATGTAAAAGAATCTGCCACCGATGAACATTACCTTCCGATTGATACCGTCTTTGAATTCGAATTTGCCCCGGGAGATCCGGAAGCGGAAACCATCGAAATCGTATTAAACGAAGGTGAGCCGGTTGTAAACGAACTGATCAGAGGCTCTGTAAGGGGTAAGAAGCTCACCGATGATGGTAACGAGCTTGCCGGCGCGCAGTTCGGACTCTTTGAAGAAGGATCCGAGGAGCCAATCCTTACTACTACATCGGACGAAAACGGTAACTTCGAGTTTAATGATGTGCCTTATGGAAGCTGGATTGTAAAAGAAACCAAGGCTCCGGAAGGGTACCTGCTTGATGAAAAAGAATACCCGGTAGAAGTCGGAGAAGATGAAGCTCTGATTGACATTGAGCTTGTAAATACCCTGATCCGCGGAAGCGTCAAGGGTGTAAAGAAGGGCGACGATGGAAAGCTCTTGGAAGGAGTTGAAATCGGAATCTTTGAAAAGGATGCAGAAAAGCCGCTGGCTACTGCCGTAACCAACGAAAAGGGCGAATTCGAATTCACAGCTCTTGCTTACGGAGAATATGTTGTTCGCGAATTAAAGGCAATTGACGGATATCTTCTGTCTGAAAAGGACTATCCGGTAACAATCGATGAAGACGGAGAAATTGTTGAGATAGAAATTATCGATACAAGAATCCGCGGAGACTTAAAGCTGGTAAAGGTAGATATCGAAGATCTTACAAGAAAGCTTTCCGGCGCAGTATTCGAAGTTTATGCGGATGCCAACGGAAACGGAACCATTGACGAAGGCGAAGAGTTTGTATGCTTCATGGCAGAAGAGGAAGAAGGAACATACTACGCACGCGATCTGGAGTATGGATGCTATGTTGTATCTGAAGCCTCTGCTCCGAAACGGTTTAGAAAAGATGAGAATACATATCCTGTTGTCATCGAAAACGATGGCGAAACCGTTATCGTGGCAAATAAGGACGAGCTGTTCGTGAATGTTCACGACTATGGCCACATGAGCCTGCTTCCGCCGGTTGTAGATACAGAACTTGGCAAAGTAATCAATGTATCTCCCTGGACGGGCGAGAGAATTGCAAAATACGCAGTCATGCTGATTGCACTTGCAGGCATCGTTATTGCCGGCCTGAAGCTGTCAAAGAATAAGAAGAAGGACATCATTACAATGCTGGCCATCTTCCTGTGCGCTGGCGCAGTATTCGCAGCCAATACCGATAAGGTCTATGCTGCAGAAGAAGAAACCCAGACGATTGAAATCGTAATTGAAAGCTACGAAAAGGAAGACGAAGCTGCTGTAAAAGCAAAGCTTGCTGAAGCCGGACTTGGCGAGATCGAAATCAAGGAAATTAAGTATACCGTAGTAGAGTCCAAGGAAGGCAAAAAAGAGGTCAAGGTAATTACCGGACTTCTTTCCAAGGAAGATGCAAAGCAGTATCTCACTGATGAAAACGGTCTTGTCGCAGACTTTGGTACAATCGAATGGACAATGAACGAAAGAGCCGCTGCCAAAGGATACTACGATACAGAAGTTGGCGAAAAGGTGCCACGGACCAGAACACTGAAGATTAAGGCAGACGGCGAGAGCTTTGTGGTTCTGCTGGACCTTGTTGAGTCTCAGGATCTTACAAGAGACGAGGAGCGGGATGTTACCTATACCGCACGCTTTTACGGCGATTTCGAAGAATTCCTCTTTAACGGAAAAGTAGTAAAGGTTACAGAAGAAAGCCCGTGCTTTGAAGGGTATCAGGATGTAATCCTTGCGTACTTCGGCCTTGACCCGCAAAAGGACACCATTACAGGCGGAAAATGGGGCGCATCCGGCGAGGAAAACGGGGAACCGTACAGAGAAGCTATCTTTACGGGGAA
>JAZUKP010000034.1:0-8158 GCA_045643345.1 Anaerovoracaceae bacterium
ACCTGGGCGTTGTTGCCAACGTGGCAGACAGAGTCGGCGTAATGTACGGCGGCCAGATTATCGAATACGGTACTGTGGAAGAAATTTTCTTCGATCCGAAGCATCCGTATACCTGGGCGCTGTTGTCTTCTCTGCCGCAGCTGGGTGTAAAGGGTGAAGATCTGTACTTTATTACCGGAACACCGCCGTCGCTCTACAACAAGATCGAAGGTGACGCCTTCGCTCCGAGAAATCCCCATGCTTTAAAGCTGGACTTCGTACAGGAACCGCCGTTCTATCAGGTAAGCGAAACGCACTTTGCAAAGACCTGGCTCTTAGACCCGAGAGCACCGAAGCTGGAAAAGCCGGAAGTAATTCGTAATCTGCACGAAAAGATTACCGAGATGACAAGTAAGGGAGGCGCATTCTATGTCGAACACGAATAATACCGAAGAACGGGAAGTATTATTATCAATCAAGCATGTGGATGTTGCTTTTGATACCAATAACAAAAAGAAGAAATTCAGAGCGGTAAAAGACGCGAATTTCGACATTTACAGAGGCGAAACCTTTGCTCTGGTAGGTGAATCCGGAAGCGGAAAAACCACGCTGGGAAGAGCGATTATGCGTATCAACGAGTGCAGCAAGGGTGAGATTACCTTTAAGGGCAAGCGTATTTCCGGAAAGATCTCCAAGGAAGAGGACAGAGACGTTGTCAGAAACATTCAGATGATCTTCCAGGATCCGGCGGCTTCCCTGAACGAAAGAGCTACCATCGAATACTGCATTTCCGAAGGTCTTTATAATTTCCATCTGTATAAGGACGAAGAGGAAAGAATCGCCAAGGTAGACAAGGCTCTGGAAGAAGTAGGTCTTCTGCCGGAGCACAAGTCCAGATATCCCCACGAATTCTCCGGCGGACAGAGACAGCGTGTAGGCATTGCCCGTGCCATGATTATGGAACCGGAACTCATCGTTGCCGACGAACCGATTTCCGCACTGGACGTATCCATTCGTGCGCAGGTTCTGAACCTGATGAACAAACTGCAGAACGAAAAGGGTTTAACCTACCTGTTCATCGCGCACGACTTGTCCGTAGTAAGATTTATCGCGGATAGAATCGCCGTAATTCATCTGGGAAGAATCGTTGAAATTGCAGACTCCGAAACCCTCTTTAAATATCCGCTGCATCCGTACACCGTTTCCCTGCTTTCCGCAGTTCCGATGCCGGATCCGCTGATTGAAAAGAACAGAGAGCCGATTGTGTACGATGAATCCAAGCGTGACCTTTCCGGACCGCATCCTGTGCTGCAGGAAATCAGACCGGGACACTTTGTGTTTGCCAACGACAGAGAAATGGCGGAATACGAAGTAATGCTCTCCAAGATGGAAAAAGAACGGGGAGGAAATCAGTAAAAGCGGTAAGCAATTACCACAGATACTGTCAAATAGAAAAGACCCACAAAGAGAGGATAGTTGAAGCTATCCTCTCTTTTTACTTTAGAATCACTCATAAAAGCGCTCAGGCTTTTTGTGCTTTTGGTGGCGGAACGGTTCAGAATATAAGAGGTAATATCAAAATCGCCCTTCAGGTACAGGGAATAAACCACGCCGATGATAATCATGATGAAGGAGACGATAGTTAATGTATCGATAAAAATCAGCAGCTTATTGTATTCCGAAATATAGGACTTCACAAAAGGATAAGCTGCGGTAATGAATAAACTCAGCAGGAGATTTTTGATTTTGATATTCTTGAACTTCATGGTTACTTGTTTTTGTCCCAGAAATCTCTGGTAAAGAGCAGGGCAATGGTGAACAGCTCCAGTCTGCCGGCAATCATGTAGACGGAAAGCAGGATTTTGATAAATCCGGGGTAGAAACCGAAATTGCAGGTTGGTCCCACCAGATTGAATCCCGGTCCGATATTGCTCAGGCAGGTAAGGGCCGAGGTAAACGCGGTTATATTATCTACGCCGCTGCAGGATACGATAAAGGTTCCGATAAACAGCAGCATGGCATAAAGGCTGGTAAAGGCCGCCACCCCGTTCAGGGTTTCGTCGGATACTTCCTTGCCGCCCAGCTTGACCACGGTAACAGCCCGGGGGCTCAAACGATTCTGTACACCTCTGCGAATCAGTTTGCCCAGCAGAATGATTCGGATCACCTTCAGTCCGCCGGCGGTGGAAGAGGCGCAGCCGCCCACAAACATAAGCATGATAATCACGAATTTGCAGGCCGAAGGCCATAACTCAAAGTCCGCAGTGGCAAAACCGGTGGAAGAAATGATGGAGGCAACCTGGAATACGGACTGCCGCAGACTTTCACCGAAACCGCTGCAGGTTTTGCTTAGGGTCAGCATCACGGCGATAAAAATCGTGGAACCGCCGACGATGCCAAGGTAAGTCTTGAATTCCGGATCGTTAAAGGCGGAAAGGCCTTTGCCGGAAAAGAGCATGTAGTAAATGTTGAAGTTGACCCCGGCTACCAGCATGAAGAAGGTAATAATCAGCTCGATGGGCAGACTGCCAAAGTGGGCGATGGAATCTCCGTAAGTGGAAAATCCGCCGGTGCCCAGGGTACCGAAGGCGTGGGTGCTGGCATCGAACAGGTTCATGCCGCAGACGCCCAGAAGGATCATTTCGATGACGGTAAAGAGGCCGTAAATCATGTAGAGCTTTCTGGCGCCTTCGTTGATGGTAAAGGAAATCTTGTCCATGGTGGGTCCGGTGGTTTCCGCCCGCATGATTTTCTGCCCGCCGATGCCCAGCATGGGCAGAAGGGCAATGGTCAGCACCAGAACCCCCATGCCTCCCAGCCAGTGGGTGAAGGACCGCCAGAACAGCATGCCTTTGGGCAGGCTTTCGATATCCGAAAGAATGGTGGACCCTGTGGTGGTAAAGCCGGAGGCTGTTTCAAAAAAGGCGTCCGCGAAATCGGGAATCGCCCCGGAAATGATAAAAGGCAGGCAGCCGATGAGAGACATCACCAGCCAGGTGGAGGCTACGATAAAGAAGCCGTCCCGCATGCGAATCACGGAATTGTCCTGCTTCGGCAGGAAATAAACGCCCAGGGCGCCCAGAAGAATCATGGGCAGCGCGCAGATGGCAAAGCTCTTGGCGGATACCGTTTCTCTGTAGTACAGGGATACCGCGCAGGGCACCAGCATGGCGATGCCGATCAGGGCCATCACGGCGCAGAGTATTTTACTGATAACTTTTTTATTTAAAACCATATTACAAAATACTGCTGGATGCTTTGGTAAGCAGAGATTCCAGCTCTCCGCCGGCAGAAAGAAGGGAGAGCAGAATGACCCGGTCTCCTGCCGAAATCTGAGTGTTGCCGTTGGGGATGATAATTTTCTTTCCTCTGTGGACAGCGATTACGATAATGCCCTCCGGGATCTCCAGCTCCGCCAGAGGCTTTTTGGTAATGGGCATGGCCACTTCTGCCTGGATTTCCTTAAATTCCGCCTGGCCGTTGATTACCTTGCTGAAGAGCACGATGCCGTTTCTGCGGACGAAGCTGAGGACTTCGTTGGCGATAATCTCCTGGGGGTTGATCAGGGCAACGTCGGACATGTCTTTTACCACCGGAAGGAAGGTCTGCCGGGAAACCTTTGCGGCGACCTGCGGCACTTTATATTGCTTTACCAGAAGAGAAAGCAGCAGGTTGGCTTCGTCGCTGCCGGTGGCGGCGATAAAGGCGTCCATGGCTTCCAGGTTTTCTTCCCGCAGGGTATTGATTTCGGAAGCGTCTCCGTTCAGCACCACCGTGTTGTCCAGTTCAGAGGCCAGCGCTTTGCAGCGTTCTTCGTCCCGTTCCACGATTTTAACAGCGATGCCGGCTTCCTCCAGCATCTTCGCCAGGAAAAATCCGGTCTTCCCGCCGCCGGCAATCATCACCCGTTTCACTGCCATGCTTTTGCGTTGGCGGGCCAGCTTCTGCCGGAAGCTGCGGATGGTGGAGTCCTGTCCAACGGCGTAGAGGGTGTCGTTTTCTTCCAGCACGGTGCCGCCTTTGGGAATGATAATCTTTCCGTTGCGGGAAACCGCGCCGATGAGCAGATCCTTCAGCATGGGAGATGCTTCGTAAAGCTTTTTTCCCGCCAAATTGGGCAGCTGGTTTGCATCAAACTCAAATATGGAAATACCGTCCTGAGAAAACAGGCCGTTGGCAAAAGAGTATTGCTGCGTTAAGTATTTAAACATAGCCCGGGCGCAGGCGTAATCCGGATTGATCAGCTGATCGATGCCGAAGGTTTCTTTGATAAAATCCCACTGCTTGATGTGTTCCGGAGAACGGACCCTTGCCACGGCGCGGGGACAGCCCAGCGCTTTTGCGAAGGCGCAGATGGCCATGTTCTTTTCATCTTCGGCGGTGGCGGCAATCAAAAGGTCATGGCTCTTTATGTCTATGCCCTCCAGTACCTCTTTTTTCAGGGCGTCTCCCTGCAGAGAAAAGATATCCAAAGAGTTGCCTACCCCCTGAATCCGAACTGCGTCGGTGTCGATCATGGTGACTTCGTTTCCGCCGCCGAGAAGCGCTTTTGCCAGATAATAGCCGGTTTTGCCGGCGCCGATAATACAAACTTTCATTATGTATCCTCCAAGTTATTTCGTATTATATCATAAAGCAGATAAATATGATATAATACATGGTCAGGAAAGAAGAAAGGTGAACAAATGAGCAAACCAATCGTAGCCATCGTAGGAAGACCGAATGTGGGAAAGTCCACACTCTTTAACAATATAGTAGGCAGCAGAGTATCCATCGTGGAGGATACCCCCGGCGTTACCCGGGACCGCATTATCGCAGAGGCGGAATGGAGCGGTCACAGCTTTTTATTGATCGATACCGGCGGCATTGAGCCGGAGAACAAGGAAGTCATTCCCTCCCAGATGCGGGCGCAGGCGGAGATTGCCATGGATATGGCAGACGTGATTCTTTTTATCGTGGACGGAAGAGAAGGCCTTACCACCGCAGACAGCGAGGTGGCGGAGCTGCTTCGCAGAAAGCATAAAAAGGTAATTATCGTAGCCAATAAGATTGACGGAAAAAAAGTGCCGGATACTTTTTACGATTTTTACGAGCTGGGCCTGGGGGAACCCATGCAGGTTTCCGCTGTGAACAAGCTGGGTCTGGGCGACGTTCTGGACGAAGCCTTTGCCAAAATTCCCCGGGAGGCTTTCGAAGAAGACGATGCGGAAGATATCAAGATTGCCGTCATCGGCAAGCCAAACGTGGGCAAGAGTTCCATTGTAAACGCATTCCTGGGTGAGGACCGGGTTATTGTCAGCAATATTGCCGGTACCACCAGGGATTCCATCGATACACCCTTTGAAAAGGACGGCCAGAAGTATACCCTGATCGATACTGCCGGTATTCGCAGAAAGAGCAAAGTAACCGACGATATCGAAAAGTTCTCCGTCATCCGTGCCATGGCGGCCATCGAGCGCTGTGACGTGGTGCTGATGGTGCTGGACGGCACCGAAGGCCTTACGGAGCAGGACAAGAAAATCGTGGGGCTGGCCCACGAAGCCGGCAAGGGCGTTATCGTGGTGGTGAACAAGTGGGATATCGTCACAAAAGAAACCAATACCATGCGGGACATGGAGCGGAAGATTAAGGGCGAACTGGCCTTTATGTCCTACGCACCGGTTCTGTTTACCTCTGCGCTGAAGGGTCAGCGGCTGGATGCCGTGCTGGAAAAAGCAAAAGCCGTGGCGGAAAACCGCGCCATGCGCATTTCCACGGGTCAGCTGAACAGTCTGATTGCGGACGCCGTGATGATGAACAATACTCCGTCGGACAAGGGGAAGAGGCTCAAGATTTATTACGCCGCGCAAATCGGCGTCAAGCCTCCGCTATTCTCCTTTGTCGTAAACGATAGAGATATTATGCATTTTTCTTATGCAAGATATCTGGAGAATAAGATCAGAGAGGGCTATGGCTTTGAAGGCACTTCTCTGAAATTCGTTTTCCGGGAAAGAAAGGAAAAGGAACAGTAAATGAGTAATGCTTTAATCGTAGGTGCCGGCTCCTGGGGGACGGCGCTGGGTCTGGTCCTGGCGGACAACGGGTACAACGTAAAGTTCTGGGATGTGAACCGGGAGAATCTGGATGATATCCGCATTCATCACGAAAATTCCAGGTATCTGCCGGGCGTTTTTCTGCCCCAGAGCGTATCCGTGGCGGAGGACGTGAACGAATGCTGCAAGGTTTCGGATCTGATCGTATTTGCCGTTCCGGCCCAGCATTTCGGACAGGTGTTCCGGGATGCTGCCGCGGTGCTGAACAAGAACGCCTTGATCGTGAACGTGGCCAAGGGAATCGATCAGAACAGTTTAAAGAGAATGTCCGAAATTGCGCTGGAAATCCTGCCGGACGCAAACTATGCAGTGCTTTCCGGTCCCTCCCACGCAGAGGAGGTAGGCCGGCGCATTCCTACCATGGTAACGGTGGCTTCCTACAAAAGAGAAGTTGCGCTGCAGGCGCAGGACGCTTTTATGAATCCCAGACTGCGGGTCTACACCAACGATGACGTGGTAGGGGTAGAACTGGGCGGCTCTCTAAAAAATATCATTGCGGTAATGACCGGTATTTCCGACGGTCTGGGCTATGGGGACAACACCCGGGCTGCCATGATGACCCGGGGCCTGACCGAGATTACCCGTCTGGGAATTAAACTGGGGGCAGATCCCAACACCTTCTCCGGTCTTTCCGGCATGGGCGATTTAATCGTAACCTCCGGCAGTATGCACTCCAGAAACCGCCGCTGCGGCATTCTGATTGGTCAGGGACTGGAGCCGGAGCAGGCCGTCAAAGAGGTCGGCATGGTGGTGGAAGGCGTTTATACTGCCAGAGCCGCTTTAAAGCTTGCCCGGGAATATAACGTAAATATGCCCATTACAGAGGCTTTGGTAGAGATTATGGACGGAAAGATTTCCGCCCGGGATGCTTTCTCCGGCATTATGCTGCGGGAGAAAAAGCACGAAAACGAAGATATTTTAAAGAAAATCAATGCGTAAAACATATAACGTGGTAACCTTCGGCTGCCAGATGAACGAGCGGGATTCCGAGACCCTGGCGGGCATGCTGGAAGAACTGGGTTACGAATACGAAGAAAACTTTAAAGAGGCGGACGTCTGCATTCTGAACACCTGCAGCGTGCGGGAAAATGCGGATAAGCATTTCTTCGGCGTGCTGGGTCAGCTGAAAAATCCCCACGAGAACAATCCGGGGCGGATTACCTGCGTCTGCGGCTGCATGATGCAGCAGCAGCACATCATCGACACCCTGAAGGCCAAGTACTCCTGGGTGGACCTGGTGTTCGGCACCCACAATATTCAGGACTTTCCCAAGCTGTTTACCAACGTGCGGGATGAAAAACGGAAGCTGGTGGACGTATGGAAGGACGCGGGTCCCATTGCGGAGAAGCTGCCGGCAAAGCGCAATTACGGTTTTAAAGCCTACGTAAGCATTATGCAGGGCTGCAACAATTTCTGCACCTACTGCATCGTGCCCTACACCCGGGGCCGGGAAAGAAGCCGCCGGCCGGAAGAAATTCTGGCGGAAATCCGCTGCCTGGCGGAGGCGGGCTGCAAAGAGATCACCCTGCTGGGGCAGAACGTGAACTCCTACGGCCGGGCCAAAACCGTGCCGGATACCTATCACTACGAAAAAGACCAGCCGAAGCTGCGGGAAGACGGCAGTCTGAACGTGGATTTTGCGGGGCTGCTGCGGGAAATCGATCAGATCGAAGGCATCGAGCGCATCCGCTTTATGACCTCCCATCCCAAGGACATTTCCGACGAGCTCATCGCCTGCTTCGGGGAATTGAAGCATCTGTGCAGACAGATTCATCTGCCGGTGCAGAGCGGATCGGACCGGGTCTTAAAGGAAATGAACCGACATTACGACCGGGCCTGGTACTTCGATAAGATCGACCGGCTGCGGGCGGCCTGTCCGGACATTGCCATTTCCACGGACATTATCGTGGGCTTCCCGGGAGAAACCGAGGAGGATTTCCAGGGCACCCTGGACCTGGTGCGGAAGGTGCGCTACGACAGCGCCTTCACCTTTATTTATTCCGTCCGCAAGGGTACCCCGGCGGAAAAGATGGAGGATCAAATTCCGGAAGAGGTCAAGCACGAACGCTTCAACCGGTTGATCGATG
>JAZUKP010000035.1:0-11072 GCA_045643345.1 Anaerovoracaceae bacterium
TCATGGTCAACACCGACGAGCTGAGCCGTCTCGGCCTGGAAGCTCCCAAGGATTGGCCCGACCTGCTCAAGCCCGAGTATGAAGGTCTGATCTGGCTGTCCAACTACCAGACTGCCGGTACTGCAAAGCTCGTCATCAACACCATCATCCAGAAGTACGGCCACGATGAAGGCATCAAGTTCCTCTGCGACCTTGACAAGAACATCGAAGTCTACACGAAGTCCGGCTCCGGCCCGTCCAAGAACGTCGGTATCGGCGAGTGCGTCATCGGCATCGGCTTCCTGCATGACGGCATCACTCAGATTGTCGACAACGGCTACGACAACATCGAGCTCATCATTCCTTCCAGCGGCACTACCTGCGAAATCGGTGCAACCGCTATGTTCAAGGGCGCAAAGCACACCGCAGCTGCAAAGCTCTGGATCGAATATGCACTTTCTCCGGCATGCGTCAACATGGCTCAGGAAAACGGTTCCTACCAGTTCCTGGTACTGGACAACGCAACCCAGCCGAAGGCTGCTTACGATTTCGGTCTTGATCCGTCCAACGTTATCGACTACGATTTCGATGATGCAACCAACAACATCAAGACTTACGTTTCCGAAGTAATGAATGCTCTTGCAAATGCAGGCGCCAACACCGGAGACGAAAACAGATTCCAGACAAAGTAGTTTTAAAACCGAAAGCAGGACAGCCGGGGCAGATTGCTCCGGCAGATCCTGTTTTTTTTCCGTTAATTCTCTGCAGAAGAAAAAAGGTGCGCTATGAAGGCACATTCCAAACAAGGCGCAGCACTGGACAAGAAAAAACTTCTTGCCGACCCGATTATGGTTACGACCATCGTGGTGCTGATCGCATTTTTAACTCTGTTTATTCTTTATCCTCTGGCAATTCTGCTGGTGGATTCCTTTGTGGGCGACGGCGGATTCGGATTCTCCGTGTTTAAGAGAATATTCGAGATTCCCACCTTTACCAAGGCCATCGGGAATACCTTGAAAATCGGTATGATGGTAGGTGTCGCGTCCACGCTCATCGGACTGCTTTTCGCATACGTGGAAGTGTATGTCAAGATGAATAAGTTCAGCGGAGGTCTGTTCAAGGTGGTTTCCATGCTGCCGGTAGTTTCTCCGCCTTTCGTTTTATCTCTGTCCATGATTATGCTTTTCGGCAAAGCCGGCATTATTACCCGCCACGTGCTGGGTATTTACGACAACAACGTGTACGGCTACTGGGGCATCGTCATTGTACAGACTTTAACCTTCTTCCCGGTTTGTTATCTGATGCTGAAGGGCCTTTTGAAAAACATCGACCCCTCGCTGGAAGAGGCTGCCCGGGATATGGGTGCCAGCCGCATGAAGGTATTTTTAAGCGTGACCCTGCCGCTGCTTCTGCCGGGTCTGGGAAACGCATTCCTGGTAACCTTCATCGAGTCCATTGCGGACTTTGCAAACCCCATGATTATCGGCGGGTCTTACGATACGCTGGCAACCACCATCTATCTGCAAATAACCGGTGCATATGATAAACCTGGTGCGGCAGCCATGGCAGTGGTACTGCTGTGCATCACCATGGTCATGTTCATCGTTCAGAAATATTATCTGGAAAAGAAAACCGCAACCACGCTGACGGGAAAAGCGTCCCGGGGCAGAATGCTCATCGAAGACCGGAGCGTCCGGATTCCGCTGACCTTCCTCTGTTCCCTGGTGGCCATCTACGTGGTGATGATGTACATCTGCGTACCCATCGGCGCCTTGTTCCCCACCTGGGGCTACAAATTCTTCCCGCTGACCTTCAAATGGTTCAAGCTGGTCTTTACAAAATACAAGGGCTTCAAAGCCTTCCGGGACTCCTTCCTGCTGTCTCTGATTTCGGCTCCCATCACGGCGCTTTTCTCCATGATCATTTCTTACCTGGTGGTAAAGAAAAATTTCCGGGCAAAGGGCTTTATCGAGGCGGTATCCATGCTGGCTATGGCTGTGCCCGGCACGGTTCTGGGTATCGGATATATTCGCGGTTTCTCCGGCGGTATTTTCGGCAGCGGCATTTTGAAGGGCATCTACGGTACCGGCGTGATTCTGGTTGTGGTATTCGTGGTGCGTTCTCTGCCCACCGGCACCCGTTCCGGCATATCCGCTCTGCGGCAGATCGACAAGTCCATCGAAGAGTCTGCCTACGACATGGGTGCGGATTCCTTCAAGGTGTTTATGACGGTTACGCTTCCGCTGATTAAGGATTCCTTCCTGTCCGGCTTCGTAACATCCTTCGTTCGCAGTATTACCGCAATTTCCGCCATCATTCTGCTGGTGACCCCGCAGTTCCTGCTGATTACGGTGCAGATCAACGAGTTCGCGGAAAAGGGTTCTTACGGCCTGGCCTGCGCCTTTGCCACCATTCTGATTGCCATTACCTACGGTGCGGTAATCCTGATGAACGTATTTATGAAACGTTTCGGTACCAGTCGATACATAGAGGAGGACTAACATGGAAAAAGTAAAAAAGGGTGTTCGTCTGGAACACATTTCGAAAATATACAACGACCCGAAAACCGGAAAAGAGTTTTATGCGGTAAAGGATACTTCCTTAGATATCGAACCGGGCAGCTTCGTTACGCTGCTGGGCCCCTCCGGCTGCGGAAAAACCACAACGCTGCGCATGATTGCCGGCTTTGAATCTCCGGACGAAGGGGAAATCTATCTGGGCGATGAAGCCATCAACGAGCTGACCCCCAACAAGCGGGATACCGCCATGGTATTCCAGTCCTACGCTCTGCTGCCCCATTACAATGTATTCGACAACGTGGCATACGGACTGAAGCTGAGAAAGATTCCGAAGGATGAAATTAAAGAAAGAGTTCTGAAGATTCTAAAGCTGGTGGAACTGGAAGGCATGGAAAGCAGAATGACCAACCAGCTTTCCGGCGGTCAGCAGCAGAGAGTTGCCCTGGCCAGAGCGCTGGTCATCGAGCCCTCCGTACTTCTTTTCGATGAACCGCTGTCCAATCTGGACGCCAAGCTCCGCGTTTCCATGCGGAACGAAATCCGCAGGATTCAGCAGGAGGTTGGTATTACCGCCATCTACGTAACCCACGACCAGTCCGAAGCCATGGCGCTTTCCGATAAGATTATCATCATGAGCAAGGGCGTGGTGGAACAGATGGGTACGCCGCAGGAGATTTATTACCATCCGGTAAACGAATTCGTTGCGGACTTTATCGGCGAAGCAAACTTCCTGGACGGCAGTCTGATCGGAGAAGATGGAAAGACCATCGTGCTCCGTCCGGAATGCGCCTGCCTGGCAGATGAGGGCGGTATCGCATGCAAAGTGGTACTTTCCTGCTTCATGGGTTCCTATCAGAATTATCACGTGATGGTAGGGGATACTCTGGTCAAGCTTCAGGAATACAATCCGAAGAACAAGAAGATCTACAAGGTAGGAGATACCTGTCATCTTGTGTTCGACAAGGCCAGCGTTCACCTGCTGTAATATACAAAATACAAAAATATATGAATATTAAAGCTATCCTTTGTTGGCATTTTGTGATAACATATACGATTGGACGTCGGCAGGATTGCTGCGCGAAACGTCCGAAGCAATGTTCGTTGCGAAGGATCTCATCGGAGATCTATAGGATACTTAGGAGGACAATATGAAAAAAGTATTAGCAATCGTTCTCGCTCTCGTTATGGTGCTTTCTTTTGCAGCATGCGGAAACAAGAACAAGGAAGTAGAAGCAGACAAGGATTATGTGATCCGCATTTATTCCAACTCTAACTCTACCGAAAGAACCACATGGCTCATCGCGGAAGCGGAAAAGGCAGGATTCAAAATCTCCATCGACGATAACTCCGTTATCTCCGGAGACACAGCTGCCGTACAGGCTGCCAACGAAAAGAAAGACGGAGACATCATTTTCGGTCTGAACGAAACTCGTTGGGCTCAGCTGATTGACGGAACCTATGAAAATGTCAAGATTATGGACTGGACACCGTCTTGGGCAGGCAAGGTAGGCGATTTCAAGTATGACGGAAAAGCATACGGCCTCGTAATCCAGAACGTTCTGATGCTCTACAGAACAGACGAACTGGGAACCAACGGAACAGATCTTAAGTTTGCACACTGGTCCGACCTGGTAGACGCAGGATACAAGTACTACAGACAGGGCAAAGTCGGCGGAACAACCAACGCCAACATCAACAGCGCAATGCTCTATCCGTACACAGATCCGAACTCCCCGGCAGGCGGAATCTCTGTAGAAGGCTGGCAGAAGCTCTGGAAGTACTGCGCAGGCGGAAACTTCACAGGTGACTCTTACGGATTCGACCCGCTCAACAGAGGAGACGTTCAGGTATCCACATTCTACTCCAGCTCCCTCTACGGAAAGATCGATGCTGCAGCAGAAGGATCCAAGACACCGATTACAAACGACAACTGGAAGCTCGTTGAAATCGAAGACGGTACCTACTACATCGCAGAATACCTCGGAATCGTAGACAAGGCTGACAGAACAGAAGCTCAGACCGCACAGGTTAAGGCATTTGCAGAATGGTTCGGCGGTGCTGACGTTCAGGCTGCATGGGCGGAAGAATTCGATTCCTATCCCTGCAACACAGAAGCTGCAGGAAAGGTTTATGCGGAAACACCGGTTATCTACACCATCAAGAACTTTGCACTCAACAAAGTTGCCGGCACAGACATGAGCTATGCATCTTATGTTGGCGCACATTCTGCGGAATGGACAAACATCATGACAAACCTGGGATTCTACTGGGCAGACATGAGTGCTCCGAATCCGGAACCGGATTGGGCAAATCTTGACTGGGCAACACTTTGCCAGAAAGCACAGTAATTTTTCGTTACCCTTAATGGCGAGCCATTTATTTGGCTCGCCGTTTTTTCAAAGTATTACCAGGAGAAAAGCAAATGATCAAGCTTAACGATATCGTTGTAAAATTCGGAGATTTTACAGCTCTTCATAACATTAACGTCCACGTAAAGGAAGGCGAGTTCTTTACCTTCCTCGGACCTTCCGGCTGCGGCAAGACCACCACGCTTCGCACCATTACCGGGTTCATTTCTCCGGCTTCCGGCAGCGTTTTTATGAAGGATAAAGACATTACCAATGTTCCCATCGAAAAGAGAAATATCGGCATTGTATTCCAAAGTTACGCGCTTTTCCCCACTATGACCGTTTATGACAATATCGCATTCGGCCTGAAAATTCAGAAACTGAAGAAAGACGAGATCGACCAAAAGGTAAGAGACATTGCAAAGAAAGTAGATCTTACCGATGAACAGCTGGAAAAGGCGGTCAGCCAGCTTTCCGGCGGTCAGCAGCAGAGAGTGGCAATTGCCCGTGCTTTGGTTACCAATCCCAGCATCATCTGCCTGGACGAACCGCTTTCCAACCTGGATGCAAAGCTTCGTGTTCAGCTCCGGAATGAGCTCAAGAAGATGCAGAAAGACTTCGGCATTACGTCCGTTTACGTTACCCACGATCAGGAAGAGGCGCTGACCCTTTCCGACCGGATTGCGGTATTCAACAAAGGCTGCATCGAACAGATCGGTACACCGAATGAGATTTACAATCATTCCGCCACAGAGTTCGTATGCAACTTCATTGGAGATATCAACCGGCTGTCCGAGGCCATGGTGGAAAAAATCAACCGGGCCGGCGGAAATCTGGATCCCGCAAAGCACCACTACATTCGTCTGGAGCGGCTTCACGTCAACACGGAGCTTACCCACGACGCATTTACTTTCGAAGGCACGGTAGAAGCCATGGAATACTACGGCCTCTACATCAAATATACGATCAATTCCGGTGACCAGAGCGTAAAGGTCATCGAAAAGAATGACGGAAGCACCCCTTACGACATCGGAGATAGCGTAAAGGTAAGCTTCCACATGGGCAATATCATGAGTTATGTTCCGCAGGAGGGTGCAGATGTTTAAGAAGGACAAAGGGCCGAAACTCCTGGGGGAGCAGGGCTTTGATGCGACTTTTGTATTAAGGCTGGTGGGCATTGTATTCTTTGCCTATCTGTTCTTCGGCTTTATGCTGCTGCCATGCTTTAATACATTAACCAGCATCTTTACCACGAAAAATGCGGCGGGGGAGGTGGATCCCTGGGCCGTTATCAAATTCTTCTTTGCGGGAAGAATGAAGAATTACGTATGGAACTCCCTGAAGCTGGCTATTGTGCTGGTTATTACGGTGAACGTGGTGGGTATTTCCATCGTGCTGCTGACGGAATACTTCGACATCAAGGGCGCGAAGATTCTGCGCCTCGGTTACATGACCACCATGATCTATTCCGGCGTGGCACTGGTTACCGGATATATGTTCCTTTACGACAGCGACGGAATTCTTACCACATTAATCTGCAATGCGTTCCCGCAGTTTAATCAAACCTGGTTTACGGGCTTTGGTGCGGTTGTGTTTACCATGACTTTCGCCTGCACCTCCAACCACATGCTGTTCCTGCGCAACGCCATCCGCGGCATCGATTACAACACCGTAGAGGCAGCCAGAAATATGGGCGCCAATCCTTTCAAAGTTCTCTGGAAGGTGGTAATGCCCACCCTGGTTCCCACTATGTTCAGCCTTACGGTTATGACCTTTATCACAGGTCTCTGCGCCATGTCTTCTCCGACGCTGCTGGGCTATGATTCCATCAACCCGGAAATCGTAAGACTGGCGGGCTCTTCCACGGCGGACGAATCCTTCCCTCAGGCAAGAGCTGCACTGCTTTCCATTATTCTGGCGCTCTTTACCATCATTCTTCTGACGATACTTACTTTCTATGAAAGAAAGGGACACTACCTTTCCGTAAGCAAGACCAAGGCAAAACTGCAGAAGCAGAAGATTGACAATCCGGTAGCCAATGTGATTGCGCACATCTATGCCTATGTGCTCTTTATCATTTACATGACGCCGGTGGTAATGATTATCATTTTCTCGTTCCAGACCTACAGTGCCATCCGCCTGAAGACCCTGGATCTGGGCAACTGGACCCTGGTCAACTTCTTTGGAAAACAGGATTATCAGTATATGACCGCAAGAGGCACCTACAAAACGAGAGAAGGGGCGATTTCCGGCGTGTTTTCCAATGACGCCACCCTGGGCGGCATTAAGATGAGTTTTATGTTCTCCGCCGTTGCAGCGGTTGCCGCGGCAGTCATTGTGGTCATTGCCTGCAATTACATCATGAAGCACAAGAAGTCCGGAACCGTGCTGGAATATGCACTGCTGTTCCCGTGGCTGCTGCCGACGATTCTGATCTGCTATTCCTACAGAACCTATTTCAACAGCGAAAGCGTCTGGTTTGTGGGAAATACCAATCTGTATTATGCAAACAACGTAAAGATTCTGATTATTATGGCGTATATCGTCACCAAGCTTCCGTTCAGTTTGCGTATGATTAAGGCGGCGTTCTACGCCATCGATGATGAATTGGAGGATGCGGCAAAGAACCTGGGCTCCGGGTCTTTCCGGACCTTCCTGAAGGTAAAGCTTCCCATTATTATGCCCAGCGTACTGGCGGTAATTGCGCTGAATTTCAATTCGCTCTTTACCGAATATGATATGTCCGCTACCTTCGCCAGTTCCTACGGTACCAGCTATGCCATGGTAATCCAGGCAATGTGTCTGGAGGAGGGACTTTACGGATACAACGTAAACGCTTCGGGCAGAAGATGTGCTTCTACCGTATTTATTATGATCGTTTCCGGTGTGATTCTTTGGCTGGTCTACGGTGTGGGTGCCAGAGACCTCTCCGAAAAACTGGAAGCGAAGAAAAAACGCAAAGAGTTCTTTGCAAAATTTAAGAAAAAGAAGGCTGTAAAATCAGAATGATCAAGAATATGGTATTTGATATGGGCGGCGTCCTGATGGATTTCGACCCTGAAAAATTCGCAGATTTGCGAGGACTGGAAGGAGATGACAGAAAACTTCTTCTGGATACCATCTTTTATTCGCAGGAATGGCAGCAGCTGGACGCCGGCATCTACAATGATGACAGCTTCGCAGCACTGATGAAGACCAAGCTTCCGGAAAGGCTTTGGACCGAGATGGAAGAACTGGTCAGACGGTGGCCGGTGCTTTCCGTGGAGGGCACCATGGACGTGGTAAAAGAGCTGAAGGACCGGGGATATCGGATTCTGCTCTTAAGCAATGCGGGACCGCGGCACGACGAATACTTTCCGCTGCTTCCCGGAAGCGAATATTTCGAAGGGAAGGCGGTTTCTTCTTACGTGGGCGCCATGAAGCCCCATCCGGAGATTTATCGGATCTTTTTCAAAAAGTTCGGCGTGGATCCGGCGGAATGTCTTTTCGTAGACGACGTTCCGGCAAACATTCAGGCAGGAAAAGATCAGGGCATGGACGGCATCGTTTTTCAGAACGCCGGTCAACTGCGGGAGGAACTGGTCAGAAGAAAAATCTTATAATTCATTTTTTACGAATACAAAAATCCCGAAGCCTATTGTAGGCTTCGGGTATTTTTTCGTCTGCGGACGAAGGTTTTTTGTTCAGTCTGCCAGCTTGCTGTGGGCGTCATCGTAGGAAAGGGCGTCGGCGTCATCCGCAATCAGCTGGGCCGCCGCAACGCCGGCAACCTCTCCGGTGAATACGCAGGCGGGGATCAGACGCATCATTTCCCAGCCTCGTTCTTCGTCGATGGCCACGATTCTTCCTGCGGCGAAAACGTTTTTCAGCTTGCTGTCCGCAATTCCGCCGTAAGGATATTCGTAGACCGGCGCCGGGTCGGCCAGACCCCAGCAGACGATGCCTACGGAGTTTTCGTTATTCATGTCGGGCCGCAGTCCCAGCCAGCGGAGCTTCAGGCAGGAGAGAATATTGCCTTCCTTCATGCCTTCCTTCATCTGTTCGAAATCCAGCTCGTAGGTCCAGTGGGAGCAGATACTGTCCTTTTTTACGGTCTCGGCGCCGGCTCTTTCCATTAAATCCGCATCGCCGGAGGCATCGATAAACACTTTTCCGGTAATGGCAATGCGTCCCTGTTTGGAATCGCAGATAATACCGGTGACTTTGTGATCTTCCACAATCGGCTCGGAGAAAAGAACGTCGAAAAGGGTTTCGATTTTTTCTTCCTCGCAAAGCTCGTCAAAGGCAAAAACTGCCGCGGGAATATTAAAATGGGATTTGCCATCCTCGCTTTCCGTTCCTTACTTTCTTTTTCTCAGCAGATAAATGTCCAGTTTGTCCTTCATGTTTTCCGGCATTTCACGGCTGATGGGCACTTTTTTTGCATTGGCCATGCGTGCGGCGAAAGCGATAATAAAGTTTACGTCATCCTCCATGGTTTCTCTGTGCATCAGATACATGGTATCGAAGCGGCAGTGGATGGGAGTGGCGGTACTGCTCTGGCCGAAGCTGATGGCGGGCACGCCGTTGTCCGCAAAGGGTGTGGAATCGGAGGAGTACACGTCCTGATAGCAGTGGCAGGCTTTTCCCTGTTCGCTGCTGAAATATTCCAGATAGGAGACCATCTTTTCTTCGCCGGTAACGCAGGCAAGAAGCTTTCCGAAGGTGGAACCGATCATATCCAGGTTGATGCAAAGATCGATGTCTTTCAGTTCTTTTGCATGCTTCTTTACATAAGCTTTGGATCCGTCAAGTCCCCGTTCTTCGGCGCCGCACCATACGAAAATCAGATTGTGGTAGGGCTTATTTGCGGCGAAGTATTCCGCAATTTTGATCAGCCCCACGCTGCCGGAAGCATTGTCCCAGGAACCCTTGGAAAGGAAGGTGGAATCATAGTGCGCGGTAAGCACGATGCTTCTGTCGGAGCTTCCTGCAATCTTTGCCACCACGTTCTGGCTGGTGCAGGTAAATTCTTTCTGTACGGTGGTCATGCGGATTTCCGCCGCATTGTCCTGTACCATTTCATAGAGGTCTTTGATATTGCATTCCACCACGGGCAGCTTGCCGAATTCGTGAAGCGGTTCCCGCATTTCCCGAAAATCGATGTCGTTGTCTTCCACAAACAGGTAGCCGTCGCCGATGACAATGCCCACGCAGCCGGCTTCCACCAGATCCTTATATACCCAGTAGCCCACCCGGCCCTGAATAAGGGCGATTTTATCTTTCAGATCGTATTTGTCAATCTGGGTTACGTCTTTGACAAAGACCGCTTTTTTGGTCAGATTCTTGGCGTTTCCCGCCAGTTTATAGCCCAGACAGTCGTATTTCTTTGCGTAAGGCTTGGTGACCTCCAGCGAAACTTCCTGAATTTCCGCATCGTTCAGTTTAAATGTTTCCAGTTTATTTTTTACACCGATGCTGTCCAGTACGGACTGAATGATTTTTGCTGCTTTCTTTTCTTCCTCGGAACCCCAGGTTCTTGTAAATTCCAGGTCCTTCAGAACTTTCATGGAATCGATCATATCCAAAATCCTCCTTTATATGTCTAATATTATACAACAGCTTTTTCCGGAATACTCGTTTTTTTGATTGACAATAAATGTAAATTAAAGTAAAATAATGGAAAATTAAAGTTGTGTTTGCAAAATATGGAAGAAGATAAGCGCACCGAAAAAAGAAAAACCGGAGACCGGGGAGAGGAAATTGCCTGCCGATGGCTGGAAAAACGTGGATTTACCGTAGTGGAGCGGAATTTTTCCTGCAGAATGGGTGAAATCGATATTATTGCCTGGGACGCTGCCGATGGCGTTCTCTGCTTCGTGGAGGTAAAGACACGCAGCAGTCTGGATTTCGGTTATCCCTGCGAATTTGTGGACGCAAAAAAGCGCCGGCGGCTGGAAAAAACAGCGCAGTATTACCGCATGGGGAGAAAGCAGCTTTTGCAGGTTCCGGTGCGCATGGACATTTTTGAGATTTACATTACGGAGAAAGGAATTTACGTTCGGTATTTAAAGAACGCGTTTTAAAGATGTATGCAAGATTTTTAACAGCAAGCCTGTACGGGCTTTCGGGCGAGGAAACCTGGGCGGAGGTGGACAGCGAGAACGGTCTTCCGGTGGTTTCCATCGTAGGGCTGGCCAATCAGAGTGTAAAGGAAGCCAAGGACCGGATCCATTCCGCCATTCTG
>JAZUKP010000036.1:0-10205 GCA_045643345.1 Anaerovoracaceae bacterium
CCGCCCAGGGTGGCCCCCACCAGCAGTCCGAAATAAAGCACGTAGGGACTGAAGGGATAGGCCTCCGAAGCCATACCCCGCAGGGTCAGAATCTCCACTACCGGCAGCATGGTTGCCACGTAAGGAATATTATCGATAAACGCAGAGACCAGTACAGACATCCACACAATAATCAGGTATGCCAGCAGCATGGACTTTTTCTGCAGCAGGTCTCCGCCGCAGAGCTTCAGAATCAGGTCGGCCAGCAGGTCGATGATTCCCGCCTTCTTGATGGCGCCGATTACCACGAAAAGACCCGCCAAAAGCACGATGGTGTAATAATCCAGACCGCCGAAGATTCGCTTCGCGGCCTGCAGGTTTTTATCTTTTGCGCTCCGCCGCACAATTCCCACCAGAAAATAGAACAGGCATACCAGTCCGTTGGTAATTTCCGGTTTGTAAAACTGATCCGGCGCCGCAGCATCTTTATAGGGAATAAAGGAAACCGCAATCAGGCTGAGTACCGTCAAAAGAAGCAGCAGGCCCGGAACCTTGTCCTTCACCTCCGACTTGCCCTTTACTTTTAAAGGAGATTTTTCCTTTCGAAAGAAGAAGAAAATCAAAACGGCACAGACCAATGCACCGGCTTCCGTAATAAAGAACATGCCGGGTCTGCCGTCCAGGAAGAAGAAGTCCATAAAATCCAGATTGGCGGCCTTCGCCAGCAAAATGGAAGTGGTATCACCCACCAGCGTTGCAGCACCCTGCAGGTTGGAAGAAATCGAAATGCAGAAAATAATAGGCGCCGGAGAAATGTCCAGCTTGCGGCAGATAGCAATCGCCACCGGAGCAATCATCAGAACCGTGGCCACATTGTCCACGAAGGCGGACACCAGACCTGCGAATAAAGACAAAACCACCACCATACGGCGGGTGTTCGGCACATGGGAAATGACCAGATCGCTCATGCGCTGGGGCATGCCGGACTCGATGAAAAGCTGCACGGTTCCCATGGTTCCCGCCATCATCATCAGCACGTTCCAATCCACCTGAGACAAGGCCTCCCGCAGACCGTAGTCAAAACCCGGAAGCAGCCCCGTCGCGGCCAGCGCCACAAAGGCGGCAGCCCCGCACACCGCAATGTGCGGACGGTATTTTTCCACCTTAAAAATCAGTGCGTAAATCAGCAGAAATAATATCAGCGCAATAATAGTTGTTGTGTTCATTGTTTTAATGGTGTGTATTGTCCAGATAGTTATCCGTTTTGGAAAGGCGCCGCACCACAGTGTAGCTGATGATAAACATTACCGCCACAAAGCCCACGAAAATAAACATGGAGCCGGAATTGTTCATGCTGGCAATAAAATCATAGCATCCGTGGATAAAGGCCGGAATGATAATGCACAGCTTTTTGCACTTTTCGCAGGTTTCCAGGTCGCCCCGCAGCTCGCAGCGCTTGGCCAGCCCGTACCACACGCCCATAAAGACGCCGAAGCAGGCATGACCCGGCACCGCGGTGACCGCGCGCAGAAGCGCCGTCCCGAAGCCGTACATCAGCACATATTCTATATTTTCCCAGAGCGCAAAGCCCAGAGAAACCGTAACGGCGTACACTACGCCATCGAATTTGCAGTTAAAATGCGGGCTGTTCCAGGAGCCCCGGACCAGCATAATGTATTTGGAGGCTTCCTCGGACAGGCCCACCACCAGGAAGTACATCAAAAGATTGTACAGTACATTCGCCTGACGGAAGAAAATTCCCAGGATCATAGACCCCAATCTTTCGCACATCACCGCCACGAAGGTGGACACGATGCCGTTGATCAGAAGGTTCTTAATCATAGACCGCGGCTCCGACTCCAGCCGATCCGCCTTGTAGATGTAGCTCAGCAGGAGGTATGCCGGTACGATGGCTGCCACAATCAATATAATATGTCCGCTGAAAAGCGAAACCAGAGGTTCTACAAAAAACATTATTCAACCTCGCTTCTTAAAACCTCCACAGCCTTTTCCAGCTGCGGATCTTTTACCATAAAGCCCAGTTCGTTGTAGCAGTCGTCGGTCAGTTCCACCACTACGTCCGGGGTAATACCCACGGTGTGGATCTGTTTTCCCGACGGAGAGAAATACTGCAGCGCCGTATATTTCAGTGCGCTGCCGTCCTCCATATTCATAAAGGACTGGATGATTCCCTTGCCGAAGGTCTGGCTTCCCACGATTTTCCCTTCCTTGTTGTCCTGGACGCCCGCGCTGAGAATTTCCGAAGCCGACGCGGTGTTTTCGTTGACCAGAAGTACATAAGGAAGCTCCGTTCTTCCGCTCTTTGTCGTATAAGTAGTGGTTTTTTTGTAGTGATCCTGCGCACTGACCACCAATCCGGAATTCATCAGTTCATCGGCCACGCCCACCGCGGTGGATACCAGACCGCCGCCGTTGTCCCGCAGGTCGATGACAATGCCCCGGGCACCTGCATTCTCCGCTTTGTCCAGCGCCGTCCGGAAATCCTTGGCGGTATCTTCGATAAAGCTGGAAATCTGAATGTAGGCAAGATCCGAATTCTCGCCTTCCATCATTTCAAAAACCACGGATTCGGCAGGAATGTCCGCCCTGGTTAAGCTTACTTCATAGTATTTTTCGTCCCGGATCAGGCCCAGATGAACCGTAGTATCCTTCTCGCCGCGAATCATATCCCGCAGCGTATCGCCGTCGTATTCGACAGCGTCAACCCCATTGATTTTTGTAATAATATCGCCCTTGCGCACCCCGGCTGCGTAGGCCGGACCCTTGGTATTTACCGCCAGTGCGTAAAAACCGTTTTCCAGCGGCGCATTCAGGAAGGTAATGCCCACGCCGCAGTAAACCTCCGTTCCCAGAAGGCTTTCCATATAGGCCTGATAGTCCGCCGCGGAAATGTACTCGGAGTAGGGGTCATCCAGACCTTCTGCCAGTCCGTAGCACACGCCTTCCAGCAGTGCATTGCGGTCCACGTCCACATAATAGTGGCTCTCTAAAAAACCGAGCATATAATCTGCTTTCTTGTAGGTTTTTTCGAAGTAGGCAAGATCTTCGTATTCGTCTGCCGTAACCAATACGCTGCCGCCGATGCCGGATCTTACCAAAAGACAGGTAAGGGCTGCTCCCAGAAGGAGCACCACTACCAGCAGTATCGCCAATGTTTTTTTTCTGATTGCTAACATATACTCGCCTTTATATCCGTAACTTTAATCTGAAGCTGTTTCTTTCCCCGATACTCGTTGATGCCGAACTCGCCGGCCACGTCCACCCTGCCGCTTTCCAGAATGGGCAGGTATTTCTCGCTGCCCCAGAAACAGATGCAGGAAATCGGAATTCCGTCCGCTGATTTTACCGTAAACTTCACGTGCTGACCGTCCGCGCCCAGTCTTCGCAGGCTGCTGACCTCTCCGCCGCAGACCGAGAACAGAGGCATGGGATTTGCCTCGCCGAAGGGCTCCAGCTTATTTATAAACGCCGCAAATTCCACGGTCTTTTCTTCCGGGGAAAGCTCTTTTTCTATGATGATTTTCTTCTCCAGGATGCCGGGATTTTCTTCGCACTGCTGTTTGACCAGCGCCTGCATATTGCTGCGGAATTCCTCCATTTTCCCTTCCTTTACGGTAAAACCGCAGGCCCCCGCATGACCGCCGAAACGGTCAAACACATCGCCGCAGGCCTCGAACAGACTGTGCAGGTTGATGCCCGTAATGCTTCTGCCCGTACCTTTCAGGCTTCCGTCCGATGCGGGACTTACGATACATACCGGCCGGTTCAGGTCTTCCTTCAGGCTGCCGGCCACAATTCCCGCCACGCCTTCGTGGGCACCGGGCGCAAAAATCACGGGCGCATATTCGCCGCAATCTTCGGTCTGCATCCGTTCCATACAAATCCGGAAGGTTTTTTCCTGCACCGATTTGCGTTCGATATTGGTGCTGCGGATTTCTTCCGCAAGCATCTGCAAATCCGCGGAAGGACGAATGCTTTCCAGCAGTTCCACACCGCTTTCTGCGCTGCCCATCCGCCCCAGAGCGTTGATGTTCGGCGCAATGACAAAGGATATTCCGGAAGCATCTATTTTTCCGTTCAAGGACAAAGTATCCATCAAAGCTTCCAGGCCGGCCCGCTCCCGCCGGTTGATTCGGTCCAGTCCGTATTTCACCAGGCAGCGGTTTTCATCCACCAGCGGCACCACGTCTGCCACCGTGGAAATGGCTACCAGGTCCAGAAATGCATTCAGATCCTTTTTGGGAAAACTGTCCGCAGGGAAAAGGCTGCATTCGCCGGAAGAAATCATCCGCTGCATGCCCTGGGCGATTTTAAACACTACGCCGCAGCCGGAAAGATCCCGGAAGGGATACGTGCTGTCCTCTCTGTGGGGATTCACCGTCAGACAGTCCGGGGTCATATTGTCCCGCAGGATGTGATGGTCGGTAACGATGCATTCCATGCCCAGCGACTTGGCGTACTCCACTTCCTCCCGGGAAGTAATGCCGCAGTCCACGGTAACCAGCAGCTTGCAGCCGCTCTCCGCAATGCGCCGGAAGGCCTCTTTGTTGGGTCCGTAACCGTCAGAAAAGCGGGAGGGAATGTAATACCGCACATCGGCGGAAAACTTTTTCAGCAGCGAGAGCATCAACGTGGTGCTGGTGACCCCGTCCGCATCGTAATCTCCGTAGATGCAGATGGGCTTTTTTTCGCTGCAGGCCAAAAGAAGCTGCCGGCACACCTCCTCCAGATCCGGTAAAAGGAAAGGATCGTAGGTGGTTTTCGGCGTATCGGAAAGAAAATCCGCAAACGCGGCCTCCGGTACCCCCCTGCGCTTCATTATCCTAAGAACAGAAACAGGAACTCCCGGGAGCTCCTGTTCGATTTTTATGATGTTGTCTTCGTATATCCACTGTGTCATCAATCGTAAATGCGAACACCCGGCGTAACATAATCCAAAGGATTCTTGCAGACGCCGTTTACTCTTACCTCAAAGTGAAGGTGCGGTCCCGTGGACGCACCGGTGGAACCCACCAGCGCAATGACCTGTCCCCGCTTCACCACGTCCCCTTCCTTTACCAGGAGTTTGGACGCGTGGCCGTAAAGCGTTACAATCTTCCCGCCGTGGTCTATCATAATATAATATCCGTAGCTTCTGGGCTTGTAGCCCGCCGCAATTACTTTACCGCTGTTGGCCGCAAGAATGTTGGTGCCCTTTGCCGCACCGATATCGATTCCGGCATGGTTATCGCTCACACCGGGTATATGCTCTGCCCGTCTGCCGAAATATTCCGTGATTCTTTTGCTGGATGCAGACGGCCAGCACATATCCGAACCGCTGTACTCCTTGTTCCCCTGGAGTTTGCGGATTTCCTCGATCAGTTCCTCCGCATCCTTCTCCATGGCATCGATCTGCTTGTTCAGCTCGTTGTTGTCTTCCAGAACGGCTTTCCGCTTGGCTTCCACATCTCTTTCCTTGGCCACCAGCTCCGCTTTCTTGTCTTTGATAACGGCCTGGTCTGCCAGCAGAGAATCCTTCAGCTGCGTCAGCTCTACCTTTACCTGATAAATGCTTTCATATTCATCGTGCAGTTTCTGCAGCAGATTGCTGTCTGCCGCGTAAATCCGCTTTGCCATCTCGACGTTGGTCAGAAGCTCGCTGATGCTGGCGGAATTGAGTATTACCGAAAGAACACCGGCATTTCCGCCCTTATACATAGCCCGAAGACGGGCATTGGTATTGGTATTCTGCGAATTGATCTCCGCCTGCTTCTGGTCCAGTTCCTCAAGCTTTTCGTTGATTTTTCCCTTGGTGGCATTGATCTGCTTCGTGTAAACGTCCAGCTCCAGCTGCACCTGGTAAATCTCCACATCCAGCTGGCTGATTTCCGTCTGCAGCTTGGTAAGGGTGGATTCGTTGGATTTGATCTGTTTTTTCATTTCCTCGATCATCCGCTGAATCTCTTCCAATTCCTCCTCCGCACTTCCGGCGTAGCTTGGGGCACCGTTTCCCGCAAAGCCAAACAGAAGTACCAGGCACAAAATCAGGCTAAGTAATCTCTTTCCCGCTTTTTTCATGCACAAACCTCCCGCTAAACCTTTAAGAAGCGCCGCATGGAAATAATACTTCCGCAGGCACCGATGCTCACGCCCAGAGCCACAAAAATCCAGGCCAGATTCCGGATCACAAAGGCAGGATCCACCAGATAGGTATTAAACAGCTGCAGCATGTCCGTTTCCAGACCCGCCGCCAGCTTGATATACATCAGCGCGGAAAGACCCAGCGCGATTAAAGACGAAATTAAACCGATCATCATGCCTTCCAGGAACATGGGGCCCCGGACAAACCAGTTGGTTGCGCCGATATATTTCATAATTTCAATTTCTTCCTGTCGGGCAAGCACCGTAATCTTGATGGTATTGGACACCACCAGCACGGAAACCACCACCAGGAACACGATCACGATCAGGGCGCCTTCCTGCACCACTTTTGTAATCTTCTGGATTTTATCAACTTCCTCCTGATAGAAGCGCACATCCTCCACCCCGGTAAATCCATAAGCCACCTGAGATACCAAAGAACCGCCGCTTAAATCGGAGAGCTCCACCCGCAGCGCATTCGGCAGAGGATTGTCCGCCAGACTGTCCAGCAGATAGGCGGAGTCGCCGAAGCGCTCCTTAAATTCCTCCATGGCCTGCTCCCGGGGAATGTATTTTACGGAAGACACCGCATCCATTTCCGCAATGCTGTCCGCAATACTCCGCGCCTCCGTAACACCGGTTTCGTCCAGCAGGAATATTTCGATGGTGTTGAATTCATCGGCCAGCTGGTCCGACAAAAAATTCACGTTTACGGTAATGAAGAAAAACAGGGCGAGAATCAGGAGCATCGCCGTAATGGAAAACAGCGACGCAAGGCTCATACCCTTGTTGCGGAACATCTGCACCGCACCCTTTTTCAGGGAATACCAAAAACCGCTAAGCATTGGCATCACCGACCTTTCTGTCGGAAGAAATTTTTCCGTCCTCGATGGAGATTACCCGCTTATTCATCTTCTTTACGATTTTCTGGTCGTGGGTAACCATGATAATCGTGGTTCCGCGCTCGTTGATCAGCTCGAAAAGATCCATAATGGACTCCGCAGTTTTGATATCCAGATTTCCCGTAGGTTCGTCCGCAATCAGATATTTCGGGTTGTTGGCAATCGCCCGGGCAATACCTACCCGCTGCTGCTCTCCGCCGGAAATTTCGCTGGGGAAATTGTCCGCATGGTCCGCAATGTCCACCATCGCCAAAAGCTGAGGCACCTGGGCATTGATCAGCCGGCGGCTGCAATGCACGACCTCCTTGGCAAAGGAAACATTCTCGAACACCGTCAGGTTGGGCAGCAGGCGATAGTCCTGAAACACCATACCGATCTGGCGGCGGAATCCGGGGATTTCTCTGGCAGATAAATCGGCAATATTTTTTCCGTCCACCTCAATATACCCTTCGTCCGGCTCGATTTCTCTGGAAATGAGCTTGATAAAGGTGGATTTTCCTGCGCCTGTGGGACCTACGATAAACACGAACTCCCCATCTTCGATGGTAATGTTCGCGTCCTGCAAAACGGTTTTTCCGTCATATATCTTTGAAACATTATGAAATTCAATCAATGCTTTTATCCTCGTGTCTACAATAAATCATTGTATAGTATACAACATTTTGACCGCTTTTAAAAGCAAAGACCGTATTCTGTTTCGTGAAGAGTGTATGTTTTTTACGGACACTCAGGGCAGTTCGCTGCGGTATTCCGCCCGGTAAATTCGCTCCGGCGGCAGCATTTCCTGCACCAGATAATTGCCCGTTCCCAGAAAGCGGGTCAATTCCCCGCCATGCACGCCCCGGTTATATTTATTGACCAGAATCCGCAGATCCGGCCGAAGCGCCTGCAGATGCATGATGCGCTCCCGGCCTTCCAGAAGCTTTGTGGGAAGCGGATCCGTCACCAGATAGACCCGGTCCGCCAGCGCCAGCAGCTTTTCCAGAAATGCGCCTTCCGGCACATCGGAGCAGTCCAGAAGAACCAGATTGCCCGGCACACTTTTCGCCGCAGAAAGCAGCTGTTCCGCAGTATATTCCGCCCCGGGATTCTTCACGTACCATAGATAACCCTGCACCGGACTGTGCTCCGGCAGCCCGCCGCCGGGAATAAAGCAATCCGGCAGGCTTTCAAAGCGCCGGGCCATGTTCAAAGCATCGTAAAAATAGGGCTTGCCCATCTCCGCCAGCGTGCGCTGACCCTCCGGCGTTCCGCCGTCGGGCAAGCCGTGCTGCAGCATCTGTCCGCACACAAAAGATGCTCCGGCACCGCTGCAGGCCGCCGTCACCGCCACCGTCATCTTATTTGCACCCGCAGAGTCCTCCGAAAATCCGCCGGACCGTTCCCGCAGATTCCCCGGCGGCGCTTCTTTTCCGCCCCTTCTGCCGCTTCCGAATAATTTCATTCTCATAAACCTTCCCCCTGAAAATACAAAACCGCTGCAAATCCGCAGCGGTTTTAATATACATTATTTTACAGATATTGTCAATATATGGAAATCATTTCCGGACATTTCGGCCGTTCTCCCGGTTCTGCCGTCCGGTTGCCGGATGTACTTTACACCAGTCCCTGAGCGTCCATGGCTTTTGCCACCCGCAGGAAGCCAGCAATGTTGGCGCCTGCCACCAGGTTGTAGCCGAAACCGTATTCTTCTGAAGCCTCCGCGCAGGAATCGTGAATGTGCTTCATAATGCCCCAGAGGCGTTCGTACACCTCTTCCCGGCTGAACACGGTATGACCCGCATTCTGGCTCATTTCAATGGCAGAACAGGCTACACCGCCTGCGTTGGCCGCCTTGGCCGGTCCTACGATTACCCCGTGGGCTTGGAGATAATCCAGTGCCTCCTGAGTGGTGGGAAGGTTGGCGCCTTCGCAGTAGTACTTGCAGCCGCTGTCCACAATCTGCTTGGCATGCTCCAGATGCACGTCGTTCTGGGTGGCGCAGGGAATGTACAGATCCGCCTTGACGCCCCAGGGCTTTTCGCCCGGGAAGAACTTTGCATTGGGGAACTTTTCCGCATAGGGTGCGCAGACATCCTTGCCGCTGGCTCTCAGCTCCAGGAAATAGTCCACCTTTTCGCCGGTAATACCCTCTTCGTCTAAAATATATCCGTCCGGTCCGGAGAAGGCGATCAGCTTTGCGCCTACCTGCTCCAGCTTCTGGGCGGTACCCCAGGCCACGTTGCCGAAGCCGGAAATGACCACGGTCTTGCCCTGAATGGTGTCGTGATTGGCCGCCAGCATGTTCTGAATAAAGAACACGATGCCGTAGCCGGTGGCTTCGGTTCTGCCCGCCAGACCGCCGGTTTCCACGCCCTTGCCCGTCAGAACGCCCGCATCGTATCTGCCGGTGATTCGCTTGTACTGACCCCAGAGATAGCCGATCTCTCTGCCGCCTACGCCCAGGTCTCCTGCGGGGACGTCGATATTCGCACCGATGTGCTTAAACGCTTCCGTCATGAATGCCTGACAGAAGTGCATGATTTCTCTGTCGGATTTGCCGTTGGGATTAAAGTCCGAACCGCCCTTGCCGCCGCCGATGGGAAGGCCTGTCAGGGAGTTTTTAAAAATCTGCTCAAAGGCAAGGCCCTTGATCAGTCCCGGATACACGTTGGGGGCAAAACGAAGGCCGCCCTTGTAGGGTCCCAGGGCGCCGTTGAACTGGCAGCGGTAACCCGTATTCACCTGCACCTGACCCTTGTCATCGGTCCAGACCACGCGGAAGCTGACCATGTGCTCCGGCTCCAGCAGCCGTTCCATCAGCTTGCTTTCCTCCCACTCCGGATGCTTTTCCAGCACCGGTCCCAGGGAAGAAACCACGTCATCCACACTCTGGATAAACTCCTTCTGTTCGGGATATTTATTTTTAATTAACTCAACATATTTCTTTGTATCTATTGCCATAGCACATTACCTCCTGAAATTTTTTATTATTGTAGCACAAAAATAAAGGAGAATAAACGATTATTTTCCGCATTGCCGGCAGCGCGCGGAAGGATTGCAGAGTCTGCCGCTTTGGGTTAAAATGAATATAGAATACTTGCTTTTTACGAGGTAATATCGATGACCACTTACGAAGAAGTGCTGGAAGCAGCAAGAAAATGTATCGGAGACAACTGCAAAGCCTGTCCTGTGTGCAACGGC
>JAZUKP010000037.1:0-5930 GCA_045643345.1 Anaerovoracaceae bacterium
GGCAGAAACGCTACCGGCGTCCGGGCGATTTCGCTGGGCAAGAACGTCGAAGTGGTCTCCATGGAGCTGGCGGAAAAGAAGGGAGAGCTGCTGGTGGTAACCCAGAACGGCTACGGCCAGCGCACGCCGGTAAAGGAATACAAGATTCAGGAAAGAGGCGGCAAGGGCCTTCTGACCTACGACAAGAGCAAGTTCGACAAGACCGGTTCTCTGGTAGGCGCCATGGTGGTTTCCGACGAAGATGAGGTCTTCCTTATTAACTCCGACGGTATTATAATACGCATTAAGGCCAGCGAAGTTTCCAAGCTGGGCAGAACCACCCAGGGTGTAAAGATCATGAAGGTGGAAGAGGGCTCCGAAATTGTGGCCATGGCCAAGGGACCCAAAGACGACGAGGAAAAAGACGAAGAGGAAAGCCTTTAATAGGGAGGGAAATAAATGAACAGAGTATTTTCGGGCGTACAGCCTACCGGGAATATCCACCTGGGAAATTATCTGGGAGCGCTCCGTCAGTTTGTGGACCTGCAGGAAGAGAATGACTGCATTTACTGCATCGTAGACATGCACGCCATTACCGTACCGCAGGATCCCAAGGAACTGAAAAGCCACATTCTGGACGTGGCCGCACTGTATATGGCCATCGGCGTAGACCCCAAGAAGAGCACCGTGTTCGTGCAGTCCGACGTTAAGCAGCACGCGGAGCTGGGCTGGATCTTAAACTGCAGCTGCTACATGGGCGAGCTTTCCCGCATGACCCAGTATAAGCAGAAGAAGCAGAAGGCGGAGAACCCCAGCGTGGGTCTGTTCGATTATCCGGTACTGATGGCTTCCGACATTCTGCTCTACGACACCGACATCGTTCCGGTGGGCAACGATCAGAAGCAGCACATCGAGCTGGCAAGAGACCTGGCCATCCGGGTCAACAACCGCTTTGAGGGCACCTTTGTGGTTCCGGACGGCAGATTTATGAAGTCCGGCGCCAGAGTCATGTCTCTGGATGACCCCACCAGCAAGATGAGCAAGTCCAATCCCAACGAAAAGAGCCGCATCAATCTGCTGGACGAGCCCAACAAGATCAAGAAGGCCATTATGAGTGCCACCACCGACTCCGAGGGCGTGATCCGCTACAGTATTAAGGAAAAGCCGGGCATCTCCAATCTGCTGGATATCTACAGCGCCCTGTCCGGCAAGACCGTGGCCAAGCTGGTGAAGGAATACGAGGGCCAGGGCTACGGCACCTTAAAGAAGGACCTGGTGGAGGTGGCGGTAAACGCGCTGTCGCCCATCCGGGAGCGCTACAACGAAATCCGCCATTCCCAGGAGCTTTTGGACAGCTTAAAGGACGGCGCGGAAAGGGCCTCCGCCATTGCGGAAGCCACCGTAAAGCGGGTCAAGAACAACTTCGGTCTGGGTCTGTAGGGTCGAAAAAAATGCCGACGGGGCAAGCTGTTGGTGCATGGCGCCAAAGCGGCGTCTTCGGTCCGAAGGATCAAAAATGCATCAAAAATCCGGCAGGGCAGAGAAAAAACTTTGCTTTGCCGGATTTCTCGTTTAAAATCTTTCTTGACACGCCAGACGGAAAGCATTAGAATAACAAAGTACGACGAGGTGTGGCTCAGCTTGGTAGAGCGTTGCGTTCGGGACGCAAAGGCCGCTGGTTCAAATCCAGTCACCTCGACCACGCAAAAAAATCCGCAGATATTTCTGCGGATTTTTTGTTCTTTTTTACAGGAACAGAGATTCATGAAAGAAAGTGAGGTACCTTCGGAAATTCATGCTATAATAAAATAATAAAATTATAGTTTTTAAACAATACGGAGGATACACATGACACCTGAAATTCAGAAGAAGTATGACGCAAGACTCAAGCGTCTGCAGGATGCACTTGCTTTGAAGGAACCGGACAGAGTTCCCATCGATATCAGCGGCGGAACCTTTATGATTCAGAGACTGGGCTATACTCTTGCGGAATGCAACTACGACGAAAGCCTGGACATCATTAAGGAAGCAGCCAGCAAGTTTATGCTCGATTTTGAACCGGATACCGCCAGCGGCGTAGGTCTTTCCTATGCGGGAGAAGGTCCCGGACACGAAATGCAGGGCAGCAAGACCATGTTCATTGCCGGCATGAAGGGTGACCCCATCGACAAGGATTCCATGCCGCAGTTTGTAGAATTCCCCACCCTGATGGATGATGAATTCGATGAATTTTTCGAAGACTACACCAAGTGGTCCATCAACAAGTTCCTGCCCAGAGTCTCCACTGTTCTGGAACCTTTCAAGGATCTGTACCTTCCTCTGAACCACAGAGGAATCAGCGATATCGCTACCAACTTCGGCAAGCCAGAAATCCGCAAGGCCATTCAGACTCTTTGGGATATCGACGATTTTTATAAAGATTACAGAAAAAAGAGCGCGGCGGCAAGCAAAGAGCTGGCAGAGCTGGGCTTCCCCTCTCTGGGCGGCGGCCGAGCGGTCGTTCCCTTCGATAAGTACAGCGACACCTTCCGCGGCATGGTAGAATCCTTTGCAGATATTTTCGAAGATGAAGACAAGGTACTGCGTTTCTGCAATAAGTTCCACGAAGAACAGCTGGAGCAGATTCGCAATTCCAACCCCACCGGCAGACTGAACGGCAAGCTGGTTTCCATGTCTCTGCACAAGGGAAGTGACGACATGATGGGCAACAATCTTTATGAAAAGTTCTACTGGAACCATCTGAAGGAAATCATCGTTGCCTGTCAGGAAGCCGGACAGATCTGCAGCGTATTCTGCGAGGGAGTCTACGACAACAAGCTGGAATACCTTACCGAGGTACCCAAGTGCAGTGCCTACTACACCTTCGACAAAATCAATATTCAGAGAGCAAAGGAGACCGCAGGAAAGGTCTGCTGCATCGGCGGCGGCTTCCCCTCCTCTCTGCTCATCTACGAAAAGCCGGAAGTCATTCGGGAAGAAGTAAAGAAATTCCTGGACAAGGCCATGCCCGGCGGCGGATACATCTTTAAGTGCTCCGCTGGAATCAACGGCGCCAAGGAAGAGAATGTGGAAGCCATGTTCGAAACCGTTCACGAATACGGAAAGTATTAGTCGGAAGCAAAAAAGCGCAGCCCCTTTGCCGGAAAAACATCGGCAGAGGGGCTGTTTGTTTGATTGTATTTTGCAGGCAATTGGGATAAAATATAAAAAGTTATAAAAAAGAGAGAAAAAAGATGGCGCAGAGCAACAGAGAATTTTTAGGTACAGAGCCGGTAAAGCCGCTGATTTTCAAAATGGCGGGCCCGTCCATCATCGCGCAGATGATTACCACGTTTTATAATATTGTGGATACTTATTTCGTCAGTCAGCTGGGCAAGGCTGCCACGGCGGCGGTGGGGGTCAATTCCAATATTGAGCGACTGATTTCTCTGGTTGCCACCCTGATCGGCGGCGGCGCAGGCAGCTATGTGGCCCGTCTTCTGGGCAATAAGCGGGACGAAGATGCCAACCGGGTTGTAACCACTTCCACGGTAACCGGCTTCGTGATCGGTGCGGTGATTACCGCAGTGGGTCTGATAATCCTTTCCCCGCTGGTGGATTTTCTGGGCGCTACCCCCGAGTGCAAGCAGTACTCCATGGAATACGGTTCCTACGTACTGTACGCAGCTCCTTTTATTATCGCCAGCACCATTCTGAACATGATACTTCGCAGCGAGGGATCTTCCACCTTTGCCATGATGGGCCTGGGTTTCGGCGGCATCCTGAACTGTGTTCTTGACCCGATTTTTATCTTTAAACTGAACCTGGGCGTTGCAGGCGCCTCCATGGCAACCGCCATTTCCAAGGTGGTCAGCTTTGCCATTCTGCTGTATCCCTACATTGCGAAAAAAGCTGCAACGAAACTGAATCTGAAATTTTTCCGATATAAATGGGAGCATATCAAGGAAGTTATCAGCGTGGGCATGACCGGATTCATGCGTACGCTGCTTGGCGTAATTTCCATGATTCTTCTGAACCGCATTGCGGGCAGTTATTCTACCGCGCTTCTGGCGGCCATTTCCGTGGGCGGCAGAATCATGATGTTCCCCTTTGCCACAGTTCTGGGCTTCGGCATGGGCTTCCAGCCCGTGGTGGGCTACAGCTGGGGTGCCGGCCGCATGGACCGGGTCAAGGAAAGCTTCCGCTTCTCCTTAAAGGTAGCTCTGATCGGCGGTCTGGTACTGGGCAGCATACTGATTGTCTTTGCTCGTCCCTTAATCGGACTCTTTAACTCCGAGGCAGACGAAATGATTTACAAGTACGGTGCTTTAACCATCCGCACCGAGGCGGCAACGCTGGTCATTCACACCGTGGGCATGATCATCAACTCCTTCTTCGCGGCCACCGGAAAGGGCGGTTACTCCGTAATTTCCAGCATGTCCCGGCAGGGTTACTGCTTCATCCCCATGATCTATCTGCTGCCCCGTCTGCTGGGCGTGGAAGGGCTCTGTTATGCGCAGGCAGCGGCAGACGTGCTGACCATTCTGGTATATATTCCGCTGGGCATTATCGCCTTTAAGCTGATCAAAGAAGAGGAAGCAAAGCAGGCAGCGCAGAAACCGGCGGCGTAGAATTTGCCGAAAGCCTTCCGGGCGGCGATTGCCCGGACAATCTCAACAGATTTCAATGGTATTATATATTTTTAGGAGGAAAACCATGATAAAAGACAAAAAGAAAGCTGCATTTTCCGAACAGGAACTGAAAGTCGTTGACCACAAGAAGACGATGCGCGGCCAGATGCCCATTTTCAATACCCCGATTTCCTACAGAGAAAACGGCAGAGCCATTTTCCTGGACAAGAAGCCCTGCTGGTGCGGAACCGTATCCGATATGGGCAGCCTGAACAGTGATGTTTACAACGAAAAGCTTTCCAGACTGAACAAAGAAGGCGGACACTTCGATGCATTCGGCGTAAAGTGGATCTTCGAGCCCACCGCCGGCGGCACCATCTCCGAAGCCGGACACCCGCTGTTCGACGACGTAAACGACTGGAAAACAGCCATCAAGATGCCGAACGTAGACGAATGGGATTGGCAGGCAGACGCAGATGCACATCCCACCGACACCAGATTCCTGGTAAACATGACTCCGGTAAACGGCTTTGGTTTTGAAAGACTGATCTCCTTCATGGACTTCGTAAACGTTGCCATGGCACTGGTAGACGAAGATCAGGAAGACGCACTGAAGGAACTGCTGGATGCTCTGGGTGATCTGGGCTGCCAGGTGGTTGACAAGGTTTGCGAATACTGGCCGTCCGTAGACATCTTTACACTTCACGATGACTGGGGCGCACAGAAGGCTCCGTTCTTCTCCGAAGAAGTTGCCAGAGAAATCTTCCTGCCGTCCTTAAAGAAGATCTGCGATCACATTCACGAAAAAGGCTGCTACGTTCAGCTGCACTCCTGCGGTCACACCGAAGACAGAATCAACATCTTCGTAGAAGCAGGCATTGATACATGGCAGATGCAGACCCTGAACGACTGGGATAAGCTCTACAAGGAATGGGGCGACAAGATCATCATCCAGATTCCGGCAGACGAACTGGGCTATGATTATTCTAACGACGAATCCGCAAGAGAAGCGGCAAGATTTATTGTCGATCATTACTGCGAACCGGGCAAGCCCTGCCTGGTAACCTCCAAGATTGCCAATACCAGCGAAGCATTCCTGGAAGAACTCTACAAGTACTCCAGAATTCACTACCTGGCACAGGAATAAGGAACGCTGCAGCCCAAGGCGGACAGCGAGGTGCTGCGATGAAAAAAATAAAAAGGCTTATAGGACAAAATGCGTGGATAAAAACGCTGGAAACCCTTAGAATTTAAACGATTCTAAGGGTTTTATCTTGTTTGAAACAAGATACAGGTTGGACAAAATGCGTGGATAAAAAGTCTGGAAAGTATTGAAATTTC
>JAZUKP010000038.1:0-8277 GCA_045643345.1 Anaerovoracaceae bacterium
GAACATTGCCGCCTGCCTTTTAAACTGTGCGCTGGACCCGTTGTTCATTTACGTATTTCATCTGGGCACCTTCGGCGCCGCCGTTGCCACACTGCTTTCCAAGGCTCTGATGGCTCCCATTGCCCTGCGGATCCTGCTGAACCCCAAGGAACCGGTATCTTTGTCCAAGGCCATGTTCCGGCCGGAGCGCAAGCTGGTGAAAAAGGTAATTATCGTGGCCCTGCCCGCTACCGTGGGACAGTTCCTGGCCTCCTTCGGCTTTGTGCTCATGTCTAAGGAAATCGTGTCCTACGGCGCCATTATCATGTCCGCCTATGGCATTGGAAACCAGATTTCCTCGCTGTTCTACATTCCACTGAACGGCATCGGTTCGGCCCTGACCGCCATTACCTCGGTGATCTTTACGGTGGTGGGCTTCTTCCTGGCAAGACCGGCCATCGGGCTGTTCATTCGCAACGCCTCGGAGCTTCTCATCAAGGAAGCCCTGATTTATGCATATTATTCGATTTTCACCAGCTTTTGCATGGGCTGGTTCAACAATCTGATGGCGGTGTTCAACGGCTCCGGCAATACTCTGATTTCCATGATTTTGTCTGCCTGCCGTCTGTTTGCGGTGCGGATTCCGGTCATCTGGCTGCTGGCCCGCCTTACCAATCTGCAGCACATCGGCATCTGGGTGGCCATGATTATTTCCAACCTGATCATCTGCATCAGCGGGCAGATCATTTACCGTCATTACCCCTGGGACAGCCGGGGCGTACGTATTTAATAATTTTTGAAAGGTTTCTACTGTATTCTTTTCTGAGTTATTGAAAAAACAATGATTATCCCTTAAAATAATGTAAGAATATGATGGGCAGTTTGTCTGCTCTGTTTTTGCGTCAACCCGAAGTATTTTGGATTGGTAAAAAGAAAAGAGGAAAAAATGAGAAGAAAGAGATTTTTTGCGCTGCTTCTTGCGGTAGTGATGACGCTTTGTGCGTTCCCCGTTTCCGCACTGGCAGCCGGGGGCAGGGCGAATGACGATGCCCGGCACAACCGTATGGAGGCTTCGGTAAAGCCTTCCCGGGAGGCTGAACTGCAGAAAAAGCATCAGAACCGGGAAACCGGCGGTTTGAAACCGGTATCGGCGGCTCCTGCAAAGCCTGCTTCGGCAGGACTTTTGGGCACTCCGGGAACGGTAGCGACCATTGGAAAATATGAGTTTACATCTTTGGAGGTGGCATTTGCTGAAGCCAAAGATGGCGAGACAGTAACCCTGGCAGCAAATGTTGTCTGGAATGGAGCGGCTCCCATTGTAATTAGCGGGAAGGCAATAAGCTTTGACTGCGGCGGCTATCAGCTGACCGTAGAGACGCCTATGTTTAATATAGAGGCAGGGGCAAAGCTTACGCTGGTCAACGCGAATATTGCGGATGAACTGCCTGTTACTTATACAAGCGACTCCGATGCGGGAACTTATATCCCGGAATCCGGCGGCGGCGTAATTCAGACCAATGCAGGTACTTTGGTGCTGGAATCCACAGCCGGAGACGGTATTGTAATCGGAGTTTCGGGAGACGACCAGCCGGAATATGTGTTTGTATTTGAAAATGTCGGTGAGTTTACGGTAAACGGCGGTCAGGTTCTGCTGAACAACGGATATTTTGTTCTGGCAAATACCGCTTCCGGCAAAGTTTCCGTCAATGATATCGTTACCCGCTGCGAAGAAAACTGGCTCGGCTATACGGCCGTTGTGGAATACAGCCACGGCTCCGTTGAACTGAAGGACGGAGATTTCCAGGCGGAGGCGATTGTAGACTATATGTACGGCGACGCCGCGCTGAACGTGTCCGGCGGCACCTACGATACCTATTACGGGATTCTGTATTCGGGAGATGGCGCATCCTCTGCGGTAATCAAAAATGCGGTCTGCAATTCCGATGATTATGTCATAGGCTATCTGTACGGAACTGCAACGGCGGAAATCGTGGACGGTACCTATGTCTCATATTATATTGTTGAGGACTTATATGAAAATTCTTCTTTGACGATCCACGACGGAGATTTCACGGGAGACAGTTCAATTATCGAGTATCTGGATGACGCATCCTCTGCGGTAATCGAAAACGGTAAGTTCGAGGCATACGAGATTCTCTATAAATGCTACTCCGGAACGGCATCTCTGGAAATCAAGAACGGTACCTTCAATACTTCGGGACCGTTGGTGTACGGCCTTCAGGAAGAAGGCTCTGTAAGCTTCCTTGCGGGAACTTATACCTGCGAAGGCGCTTTTGTGGATGAGGCCGGGGAAAATACCACCGTCACCTTTAAGGGCGGAACATATAATTCCAGGGTTGAAGACGGGTCCGACTATTACGGAATCGATGATATTTCAGGTCATCTGGTGGTGTCCGGCGGTAAGTTTACCTCCACGTATTCCACCATTTATCTGTACGATTCCGCCAAAGCGGAAATCAGCGGCGGAGAATTTACTTCCACCGGAGATCCGGATTATCCCGAAGATTTCGATTATGCAATGGATGTCAATGGGGGCGAAGCTACGCTTTCCGGCGGCACCTTTATCTGCGCGGAGGGGCATGCACCCATCGATAAAGACGACAGCGGTATTCTGACCATTGCCGAGGGCTATCATGCGGATCCGGCGGATTGGGAAGAAACCGGCGCGCATATTGTGCGCATCCTTCCGGATATTTTTGAAGTAAGCTTTGTGGATGAAACCGGCGCGCTGATTCATAAGGAATCGCTGAAGACCGGTGAGCGGGTGGCAGAATGGCCGGAAACACCGGAAAAGCCAGACCTGGAAGCACTCTGGTGGGGCTGGGTTGCGGAAGACGGAACCCGGTATGTTTCCACCGACACCTTCTATCAGAATACCGTTCTTTCTCCGCTGTGGCTTCATGCGGACGGCGGCACGGAAAGACCGGAACCCGAAGAACCCGAAGAACCGGTAACCGTAAGCAGCTACGACGAGCTGAAGGCAGCCGTCGAAGCAAAGAAGGCAAACATTCTCGTTTCCGGAACCATTCAGTGGCCGGAAGGCGAAAATATGGAGATGGTTATCGATTACGACCTTACCCTGGTTGGCGCAGACGGTTCCAAGCTTGTGGGAAGCCCAGACTCCGACCTGTTCGTAATCAATGTTCCCGCTCAGGTTACCTTTGATAATCTGGACGCTCGGGCCTATAACGAGTGGAACGTGACAGAGGTCAATTCTCTTCTGACCGTTCTTTCCGGAAATTACGTCGCCGATGATGACGTATTCTCCGGAGAAGGACTGCTGATTATGTCCGGCGGAACCTTTACCGAAGAAACAGGTGAGGACGGCAGCGTTTATCAGCTGGGCGTTCTCTTCACCGACGGATATCGCCCGGACAAGAACAACTGGAAAGATGTGCATCAGTTTACCGTGACAGAAGCTTCGGAGCCTGCAGAGGACGACTTTGTAAAGGTTGCAACCCTGGCAGAATTCCTGGAGGCAGCTGCGGGAACTGCGGGACGCATTATCGTAACCGCAGAAATTCCGGTAACGGAAACCATTTATATTGACAGAGACCTTGTTATCGATTCCGAGGGCGGCGTGCTCTACAGAGGCGAGGTGGAAAGACCTATTCCTGTAACATCCGTTTCCGCCAAACCCAACGACGCAGCACCCAACGACGACGATAAAATCATGGAACCCTTCCAGTACAATATGCTGAGTATCAGCCCGGAAGATTCAGACAACCCCATCGTCGTTACCATTAACGACCTGGTGCTGGACGGAAGAAATCTGGAAGCAGCGGCTGCGGCTCTGTACGTTGACGAAGGCGCAACGGTTTATCTGAAGAATACCACTGTTAAGAATAACTACTGCGACAGCTATTTCTATCAGGCCGGCGGCATTTATACGGCAGGCGATCTCTACCTCTACGACGGCGACAGCATTTTCAATAATAAAGCGCCGGAGGGCGGCGGAATCGGTGTCAGTGACGGTTCTTATACCGGACACCTCTTTATGCTGGGCGGTGAAATTTACGAAAACGCAGCCACTACTTACGGCCACAGCGGCTCCGGCGGCGGCGTAAAAGTAGGTGTTACCTACAGTATCAGCAGGTGGAATACTCCGATTAAGTTCTATATGAGCGGCGGAAAAATCCATCATAACAGCGCATACGAGAAAAATGCCGACTATTATAGCCAGGCACACGGCGGCGGTGTTTCCCTCGGCTGCGGAGACGCGGGAATCTACTTCCTGATGAACGGCGGAGAGATTACGGACAACGTGGCTTCCGGCTGGGGCGGCGGTCTGTATACAGCTTGCGCCGGTGCCTATATGTTCGACGGCCTTATTGCAAGAAATACTGCTGACGAGAGAGGCGGCGGTGTGGCAACTGACTGCAGCTGCCAAAAGAACGGTTTCTATATGTACGGCGGAACCGTTACGCTGAACGCATCAGCGGAGGGCGGCGGACTGTACGTAACCGGTAAGTATTTGGTTCTTGGCGAGGTATACGATAATCTGGCAGAGGAAACCGGCGACGATCTTGCAAATCCGTATTTCTCTGATTATTCTCCCGAGGATGCTACCGAGGTTACTCCGCAGAATCCTGCAGTTCCGCTGGTAAATCCGGCCTACGATGCGGATGAACTTTCCGATGAATTTAAGGCGTTGGAAAAAACTCGTCCGACAGCGGTTTGTGTCTCTGCATTAGAGGGCTATGTACCCCAGTCCGGCGAAGAGCTTTTGGTTCCTTTCTTCGGCTGGTTTACAGACGACGAAGACAGCTATCGCTATGTCGAAAATCAGAAGAACCCGCTGACCTCCTCCGAGGAGACTCTGAAGCCGACAGTAGACATCAAGGCCATCTATAAAGGATACTTCCTGGTTTACGATGCCAACAACGGCAGCGGTGACTACAACTACGTACCGGAAGCATTTGCTCCCAATACGGAAACTCTGGTAGACTTCTGCAGCTACACCAAGGAAGGCTATCACTTTATCGGCTGGAACACCGAAGCAGACGGCAGCGGCCTCTGGTACTATCCGCAGGTTAAGGACCATGACTCCATTCTGATGGACGAAAACAAGGTCCTCTTTGCCCAGTACGAAAGAGACTACGGTACATTGATTATTGAAAAGAGCTTTGAAGGTGTGGCGTCGATGCCTGCCGAAACAAGCTTTACCATCACCGGTCCCTCAGACTTTGCGGAAACAACCGTAGAATACAGAGAATTCAGCGATGGAAAATACGTGCTGGAGAATATTCCCGGCGGCGATTACACTGTAAAAGAAAATACAGACAATGCACAGATCCCGGGAATGACCCTAACGGTCAGCGGAGATCAGGGCAAGACCAAAACTCTGCTTCACAAGGAAGAAGTAGCGTTCTCCATTCAGAACATCTATAAGGCCATGACCTTTACGGTGGACTATAGCTGGAGCGGCGCAATTCCCGAAGGCGTAACGCTGCCCACCGACGGCAGCACCTATTACTGGCACGATATGCCGGAAGCGGATAAGACCTACAGTGCATCCACCACCATTGAAGGCACGAAGGACGGCGTACCCGGCACCTACAGCTTCAGCGGCTGGGATGCTTCCGAGGACGCAGATCTGACAGCAGAGGGTATGGAAGGAAACGTAACCTTTAAGGGCGTCTGGACCTTTGCCCCGGATGGTTACACTGTAAATTACGAATGGTCCGGTGCAATTCCCTCCGGCGTGACTCTGCCCACCGACGGTAGCACCTATTACTGGCACGATACCCCGGAAGCAGACAAGACCTACAGTGCATCCACCAGTATCGACGGAATGAAGGGTGGCATACTCGGAACCTACCGCTTCAGCGGCTGGGATGCTTCCGCAGATCCCGATCTGACTGCAGAGGGTATGGAAGGAAACGTAACCTTTAAGGGCGTCTGGACCTTTACTCCGAATGAATACGCTGTAGATTACAAATGGTCCGGCGATGTTCCGTCCGGCGTGACTCTGCCCACCGATGGCAGAACCTAGTACTGGCACGACACCCCGGAAGCAGCCAAGACCTACAGTGCATCCACCAGTATTCACGGCACAAAGGACGGCGTACCGGGCACCTACTGCTTCAGCGGCTGGGATGCTTCCGCAGATCCCGATCTGACTGCAGAGGGTATGGAAGGAAACGTAACCTTTAAGGGTGTCTGGACCTTTACTCCGGACCCGACCTACAAGGTTAGCTACCTGATGAACCCGGATGAAACGTACGGTTTGCCCGAAGGCGCTGTGGCTCCTGTGGACAATAACGAGTACTATGCCGGTGAAACCGTTCATGTAGCGGCAGACCTGACTACAAAGTGCGAATATGCCATGGTCGACGGTCAGAAGGTTTACGGAACCTGGCGCTTTGTATCCTGGGATGCAAAGAATTTCGAGATTGAAAAGGATACTGTAATCACCGGTTCCTGGGTATTTACACCCGCCCGTTCTCCGGAAGATCCGGTTTCTCCGGATACCGGTCTCGAAACCATGCTTCTGGCATTTGCTGCATTAGGCGTTACGGTTGTAATGGCTGCAATTGTTACCAAAACAAGCAAAAAGAGAAAGAATGCAAAATAAGCAATAAAAAATTATGGTTATTCTGATTACGGGGGCAACCCACACAGGAAAAACCAGATTGGCCCAGAAACTGATGGAGCAGTATCACTATCCATATCTTTCGATGGACCATTTGAAGATGGGGTTGATTCGGTCCGGACAGACCGAATTGACCCCGTCGGATGACGATAAGCTGACGGACTACCTGTGGCCCATCGTCCGGGAAATAATAAAAACCGCCATTGAAAACGAGCAGAACCTGATCGTGGAGGGCTGCTATATTCCTTTCGATTGGGCGGATGATTTTGAACTGAAGTATTATCTGCAGATCCGCTGCATACGGCTGATCATGAGCGAGCGGTACATCCGCGGGCATTTTGATGACATCAAAAAGAATGCGAACGTAATCGAAAAGCGACTGGACGACGATTGTACGGTGGAACTGCTGCTGGAGGAAAATGCCAGACAGTTCCGGGAGTGCGAAGCCCGGGCATTGGATTACATCCTGATTGACCGGGATTACGAGGCGGATACGCAGCTGCGGGAGTTTTAGAACATGAACGAAATTCGAACCGAACGCCTAATCCTGCGGTGCTGGGATCCCATCAGACGGGAACCGAGCTGCTGGCATTCTTCGGCGAAATCTTTCATCTTTCCTGATTGGTTTTACAGGCTTTTAATTATTTGCCGGCGCAACCGATAGTTTACAGATAGTTTCTTGTTTTTGATATGAAAAAGATGTAGAATCACGTAAAGTTCAAGACAAGAGAGGAGGGAGGGATATGCGCGTAATTGATCAGTATCTGCCTTGGTCGACTTTATTCTTTCAAATATTAAATATTCTTTTGACAATAGGCGTAATCGTATTTATCGTATTTCTCTTCAAGGTTTTTTTGAATTATTTCCGAAATGGCAAATCCAGAGGCGGTTCATTTTGCGATAGAACGGCATTGGGTGAAAGGATAAAAGATAAGCGGAATGAATTAAAAATGTCACAAGGGTTTGTTGCTGAAAGTATTGGTGTCAGTCGCCAAGCCGTAAGCAAATGGGAGCGTGGCATCGCTGAACCAAATTGTGAGAACCTTAGAGCTATCGCGGAACTGTTTCATGTGACGGTTGAGGACCTTATTAAAAATTAAGGCAAAAAAATCCTTGTTGTGCCAGAGGAATCTTTGGGGGAAAAAATTTACATTCCTGTCGGTGAAGCCGAGTATATTAATAATGAAGGGGTTTGGGGGGAATTGCTCTGTTCAGGAAGTCAAAAATGAGAACCGGACAGATGTAAAACGAGATTCGTCCATCCTTTATTTATGGTCGCTCCTTGCGGGGGGCGTTTTTTTCGTGCAGCGGATTCCAACGACCGGTAATGTAATAGAAACCGAAGAGCACAAAGAGCAGCATATTATGACCGATCATGCAGGCCCAGGCGGATTCCAGCCCCAGCCCATAGATGCGGGTGCAGATATAGGTGCCGGTAATGCGCACGCACCACATGCCAAGAACGTTGAAGAACAGCGGCGGAGTGGTTTTGCCCACGCCCTGCATCATGCCTTCCACTACAATAGGAACCCCGTAAAAAGGCTCGGAGACTGCCACCATGCGCAGGACGGTGGCTCCCAGGGTGATCACCGCCGGGTCCACAGAGAAGATGTGCATAAAAGGTTCTGCCAGAATAAACAGCAGACCACCGGAGATGACCATCAGGCCGATTTCCAGGGGCA
>JAZUKP010000039.1:0-2729 GCA_045643345.1 Anaerovoracaceae bacterium
TCATCCGCGTTGTAGATGAAGTAATCCTCCATGGTCTGGTTTTCGGTAATCCGGCCCTTGGCGGCAATGTAGCCTTCAAAGGTCTTGTGCCGGTCCAGATGGTCCGGGGTCAGGTTCAGGATGGCGCTGACATGTGCCCGGAATTCATGGATGGTTTCCAGCTGGAAAGAAGATATCTCCGTGACCATCAGCGCGTTTTCGGAGGCGCTTTCGCAGGCATCGGACACTGCGGAACCGATGTTGCCCACCAGCTGATATTCCTGTTCGGAAGCCTTTACGATTTCACCCACCAGCGTGGTAGTCGTGGTTTTGCCGTTGGTGCCGGTAATGCCGATGAACTGCCCCTTGCAGTAGCGGTAGGCCAGTTCCAGCTCGCCCAGAATTTCGGCGCCCTCCGCCCGGTATTTTACCACCAGCGGATTGTCCATGGGTACGGCCGGACTGCAGACCACCTCGTCAAAGGAGCCCTCCGGGTCGCATCCCAGAAAACAGGAAATGCCCTGCTCCCGGAGCAAGGCGATTTCGTCTTTATTGAATTTATCCTCGGTCTTTGCATCGTATACGCACACTTCCGCTTTGCCCGCCAGAAGCCTGGCGCTTCCCATGCCGGAAATGCCCAGACCGATTACAAGAACTCTTTTCATAATTTCTCCCTAAAGATATGCTGCGGCTGCCGCAAGGGCACAGAATACCAGCGTTGCCAGGCAGAACACCCGGACCACTTTGGTTTCCTTCCATCCGCCCAGCTCGAAATGATGGTGGATGGGAGCCATGCGGAAGAATCTTCTTCCGTTCTGTGTTTTAAACACAACGACTTGTATTATAACAGAAAGCGCCTCGATTACATAGAGAAGACCTGCAATCGGCAGCAAAAAATCGAAGCCGCAGACCATGGCCGCGGAAGCAATACCGCCGCCCAGCGCCAGGGAACCGGTGTCTCCCATGAAGACTTTGGCCGGATGGTGATTCCAGACCAGAAAGCCCAGGCAGATGCCGCAGAGCGCCGCCAGAAGGGCTGGCGCAAAGTAGTTTCCGAAGGACATGCAGATCACCGCCAGGGTGGCGCACACGATGGAAGAAGTGCTGCTGGCCAGTCCGTCCAGACCGTCGGTCAGATTTACCGCATTGGTCATGGCAACCAGCACAAATACGGTAAACGGAATAATCCAGAAGCCGAAATCCACACTTTTATTGAAAAAAGGAATCCAGACCATCGTGGCACCGGCGCCGCCGCAGAAATACCGGGCAAGACCGAAAGCAATGCCTACGATCAGCTGTCCCAGAATCTTCTGCTTTTCGTTCAGTCCCAGATTTCTCTTCTTGACCACCTTAATGTAGTCGTCGATAAAACCGATCACGCCGTAGCCCAGGGTCACCAGCACCACGGACAGAGTCTGATAGTTCAGGCTTTTGGTGACCAGACAGATTACGATGCCCATCACCAAAAAAGCTGCCAGCATGGCCAGTCCGCCCATGGTGGGCGTACCGCTTTTTACCTGATGGCTTTCCGGGCCTTCCTCCCGGATGCTCTGCCCCGCCTTTAAGCGGCGCAGCATGGGCAGCAGCAAAGCTTCCAGCACGGCGCTGACCGCAAAGCCCTCTGCCAGGTACATGATTAAAATCCATATATTATTGCCGAATCCGGCACTACTTACCATACTCATTTCTGATTTTCTCCGCAACCTCACTGATTTTTGTTCCGTTGGAACCCTTTACCAGCACCACATCTCCGGCCTTCAGAATCTGCAGCACCAGTTCAACCGCACTTTCCCGGCTCTCCAGCTCGATCACATTGCATCGGCCGGAACCGGAGTCGGCTACGCCTGCCGAATACAAAGAACTGTTCTCGCCTACGGCAATCAGCAGGTTGATATTCTTTTCTCCGGCAAATCTGCCCACCTCCAGGTGACCCTCTTCTTCTGCGTCACCCAGTTCGTACATATCGGACAGCACGGCAATCTTCCGCTTTCCCGCGGCAGACGCCAGCGCGGCAAGACCTGCCTTCATGGAATCCGGACTGGCATTGTAGCTGTCATCCAGCAAAGTAATGTCTCCGATTTGTTCCACCTTCAGCCGTCTTTCGGTACTTTCCACCTTCGCCAGACCCGCTGCGGCAGCCTGCGCATCCACGCCCAGACAGCGGCCTGCGGTAATGGCCAGTGCGGCATCAATCACGTTATGTTCTCCCGGAATGGGCAGGAAATAATTCTGTCCTTCATAGACAAATTCCACCCCGTCCAGTCCCTTATTTTCGACTTCATCCGGTGCAATCACCAACTTGACGGAATAATTTGTTTTGTTAACAGACCGGGAACGTATGGCTTCTTCGGTATTCAAATAATCGGACAGCGCATTTACCACCAGGGTGCAGTTTTCATTAAACTGCTCCGTAATTTCCAGCTTTGCATCCGCGATGGCGTCCCGGCTGCCCAATCTTTCCATGTGAGAGACGCCCACATTGGTGATAATGGCCAGTTCCGGCCGGATAAAGCTTACGTATTCCGAAATCTGATGCCGGGCATCCATGCCCATCTCGAACACCACCGCCTGGGTGCCTTCCTCCGCCAGGAAGCAGGTCAGGCACAGGCCCAGATTGGTATTCAGATTCTTCTTGGTGCAGATAGTGTTGTACTTCTGTCCCAGCACCGCTGCTGTCAGCATCTTGGTAGTGGTCTTTCCCACGCTGCCGGTTACCGCCACCCGCTTTACGTCAAACTGTCCCAGGTAAG
>JAZUKP010000040.1:0-2734 GCA_045643345.1 Anaerovoracaceae bacterium
GGTAAAGGGAACCGGTAAAAATGAAGCAGCCGACAGAGCTGCCGTGGTAGCGCTGAACAGAGAAATGGCAGCAGCCATCAATCCTGAGAACCCCTTCGCGGCACTGATGTGACCTTTCTGAACCGGCGGTTCCTACGTAAGCTCCGTCCTGACCAACGATGCAGGCATCAAAAACTGGGCAGGCTCCGCAGCGGATTACTCCGAAGAAGACGCATACCCGGTAAGCTCTCAGGGCATGGAGAAATACAACGTAGGCAAGTATCACTGCAACAGCTGCCCGCTGGGATGCGGCGCACTGTATGATCTTCCCACCGAGGACGGTGTGATTCACACCTCTCGTCCAGAATACGAAACCATGGGTGCATTCGGCTCCATGTGCCTCGTAAAGGACGCAGAAGCAGTCATCCGCTGCAACTTCTACTGCAACGAATACGGCGTGGACACCATCTCCGTAGGCGACACCATTGCCTGGGCTATGGAATGCTACGACAAGGGAATCCTGACCAAGGAAGACCTGGACGGCATCGAACTGACCTGGGGCAACGCAGCTGCGGCAGAAGAGCTGACCCTGAAGATGTGCAAAGGCGAAGGCGTAGGCGCCGTTCTGGTACAGGGCTCCGCTTATGCGGCAAAGCACTTCGGCAAGGGCGAAGAATGCCTGGTAACCGCATCCGGCATTGAAATCCCCATGCACGACTCCAGACTGTCCTACGGACTGGCCAGAACCTTCCAGTATGACCCGACCCCGGGCAGACACATCAAGGGAGGCATCGGTATCGGCGTAGGCGGACCGGACTTTGATTTCGAAAACTCCGGCGCAGCAGACGTGGCAGGAACCGCTTCCACAGAAATGCTCAATGCCACCGGCGCATGCCTGCTGGGCGGTGCCATTCACGGCAGATACCTCCGTCAGACACTGAGCGCAGTCACCGGATGGGACGTTTCCGAAGAAGAGTACCTGACCATGGGCAAGAGAAGCTTTAACATCCGTCACGCATTCAACCTGCGCGAAGGACTCACCAAGGCAGACTTTACGCTCTCTGAGAGAATGATTAAGGCAAATCCGCCCTTCGAAGGACCTATTGCCGGTATGGTAGTAGACGAAGAGAAGCTGGCCAACAACTTCTTTACCGCTATGAACTGGGATCCGGAAACCCTGGTTCCTGCCAAAGAAGAACTGGAAGCACTCGGACTTACCGAGGTTGCGGAAGAACTGTATAAGTAAAATACTCTCGGCCGGGCTTTTCATAGGGCCCGGCCGGTCTGATAATTACCCGAATGGAAAGCACCGATCTCATAAAAGTGAATATTTTGCTGCATGGCCTGTCCGCTAATTACAGCGGAGAGCTGCAGATTCCGGCGGAACTGACCGTGCGGGAAGCCGTCGTCTATTTTGCGGGGCAGCAGAACGTCCCGCTGACGGAACACTTTGCCCTAATCTGCATCGTGGGCGGACGCCGGGTTTCGGAGAAGGAAAAGCTTTCCGAAGGTGACTGTCTGGAAGCTTATCAGATTCTGGGCGGCGGCTGAAAAACAGGCCGGTGCAGACTTAATATATTGCTTGTGTCCCCACATTTTGCCGAAAAAAGGAAAAGTGTGGGGATTTGTAAAGGATTTTTTGCCGAATAAAGGCATGTTTTTAGAGGTAGGTTCCCCACACTTGATGGAAAAACGTCAAAGTGTGGGGACTTTTTTTCTGTTTTTTCAAGGAATTGTCCCCCACACTTTCCCATTTTTCTTGGTAGTGTGGGGAAATGAATAAAAAGAGGTGGCTGAAAATGAGATTTTTTATCCCCACATTTTACAGAAATCCTATGAAGTGTGGGGAAAAGCTGCGGCCTTTTCCTTCCGAAAACGGGTCAAAAACACCTGCAATTTTACTGCGGCCTTGCGTGTAAAAAAAAAATAATAAAATTGATAAACTTTTACTTTACATCTGCAAAAAACTTGCTATCCTTTTGATTATAGTATTTATCGCTTTTGGTGGTTGTCTTTTGACAGAGAGGATTGAAAGATGATTGAACTGAGGCACTTGAGGAAGGAATTCGACGATGACACAATCCCCCTCAAGGACGTAAACGCAACAATTCACGACGGTGATGTAATTGCCGTCATCGGGCCGTCCGGCACGGGAAAATCAACTCTGATGCGCTGCATCAATCTTTTGGAGCAGCCCACTTCCGGAGAGATTATCGTGAACGGACAGGTCATAACAGACAAAGGCTGTGACATTAACGAAGTCCGCAAGAAGATGGGTATGGTGTTCCAGTCTTTTAACTTGTTCGGACATCTGACGGTAATTGAAAATATCATGAATCCGCAGATTACCCTGCTGGGCAGAAGCCGTCAGGAAGCCTACGACAAGGCCATGGACCTTTTGGACAAGGTCGGTCTTTCTTCCAAGGTTCTGTCCTATCCGGACGAGCTTTCCGGCGGACAGCAGCAGCGTATTGCCATCGCCAGAACTCTGGCCATGGACCCGGATATTATTCTTTTCGACGAACCCACCAGTGCCCTGGACCCCAGTATGATCGGCGAAGTGCAGTCCGTAATCGGTATGCTGGCCAAGACCGGCACCACCATGATGATTGTGACTCACGAGATGGACTTTGCCCGCAAGATTGCCAACCGTGTTTTCTTTATGGACGAGGGCGGCATCTACGAGGAAGGTACCCCGAAGCAGATTTTCGAGCATCCCCAGAAGGAAAGAACCAAGCGCTTTATTCAGCGTCTT
>JAZUKP010000041.1:0-10228 GCA_045643345.1 Anaerovoracaceae bacterium
CTAATTCGTTCTTCATTACCGGATTTTTCCCTTACATCTAAACCGCACACCACCATACTCTCAACGGTTGGGTGCGCTGAACTGCTTTTTTCAAAAACATCTAAATCACTAACTCAATTTTTCCCGCCGGATTTTTTATACGAAGATATGTTCTCTCATACACTTTCGACACTCCGAGTGAGCGATTTGAATGTCAGCGATAATGCGAAAAAACCTTGAAAACAGGCACTTTTCGGCCGTTATTCCTTAACCCGTGACATCAATACCACCGTCTCCACATGCACGGTGTGGGGGAACATGTCCACGGGGGTGGCTTCTTCGAATGCAAAGCCCAGTTCGCTTAAAATCCGGATATCGCGGCCCAGGGTGGCCGGGTCGCAGGAAACGTAGACCAGCTTTTTCGGTCCGATCTGTGCCACGGTTTCTAAAAGCGACTGCTTGCAGCCAGCCCGGGGCGGGTCCACCACCACGATGTCGGCCTTCACGCCCTGCAGCTTTTCAGCCACGGCTTCTTCCGCCTTGCCTTCGATAAACGTGGTGTTGACCACGTGATTGATAATGGCATTGCGGTTGGCCTGAATAATGGCTTCGTGCACAGACTCCACGCCGATGACCCGGCTGCACTTGTCCGCGCAGTAAAGGCCAATGGTGCCTGCGCCGCAGTAGAGATCCAGCATGGACGACCCTTCATCCACGTAGGATTTTACAATGTCGTAGAGCTTTTCCCGCTGAACGCTGTTCACCTGGTAGAAGCTGAAGGGGTCCACCTCGATCTTTACGGAACCGATGTGGTCGTGAAGGATTTTTTCGCCGCTGTAAAGCAGTTCAAAACCGTTTTTCTGCACGGTGTAGGCCAGAAATTCCCCGTTCTCCGCGGTGCGCACGATCAGTTCCTGCGCATTCTTGCGGGGATGCTGCCGGTAGTCGGCCAGCACCTCCATGGCCTTTTCGGACTGAATGGGACAGTCCCGGCAGTCCGGATTGCAGTACGGAAGCCCCGCACCGATCTTAAACTCCCCCTTGTTGCGGTAATGATAAGGGTCTTCCATCCCCACGATGGGGTTGATTTTCGGATTTTCCAGCTTGGCCAGGCGGGTCAGGCAGTCCTGAACGTGCCGCTCCTTCCAGGCCAGCTGCTCCCGGTAAGGCATGCGCAGCAGCGGTGCCCCGCCGCAGGAAGGTCCCCGGTCTTCGGCCAGACGACCCTTATAGAATTTGCCTTTGTCCTGTGTAATTACAATTTCGGCCTCCTCGCCCGGCAGCGTGCCGGGAACGAAGCAGACCTTTCCGTCGATGCGGCCGATACCCTCGGCCTTGTCGGAAATATCTTCGATTTTTATTTTTAAAGTGTTCATGATATAATGATTATATCATATATTCTTTTAGAATAACAAAAAGGGGAGAACAATGCATACAAAGAGATTATTCTGTGTGTTTCTGGCCATGCTGATGCTTTTGAGCCTGGCAGCCTGCGGGCAAAAGGAACCGGATCCCGAAAAGTGCCAGCACGTCTGGGATGAAGGGACTGTTACAAAACCGGCCTCCGTCGAAGCCGAAGGACAAAAAGTCTACACCTGCACCCTTTGCGGCGAGACCAAAATAGAGATTCTGCCGAAAGCGGATGCGGAAATTCCGCCGCAGCCCGTAAAGCCCGTGGCAACGGAAAAAAACGACGACGAAGATACTGCAAAAACGGATACTAAGGCAGAAAGCACCAAAAAAGGAGAAACAAAAAAGGAAGAAACCAAGCCTGCCGAAAAGCCCAAGGAAGAAAAGAAGGAAGAATACAATAAAAAGTATGTCATCAAAGTCAACCGCAAGGCAAACGTGGTCACCGTGTACAAAAAAGATAGCAAAACCGGCGAATACACGGTACCGGTACGGGCAGACTACTGCTCCTGCGGCGGCGCAGACACCCCGCTGGGCACCTTTTATACCACCAGCCAGTATCGCTGGGGCACTCTGATTCAGCACATGTACGGGCAGTACTGCACCCGCATCGTAAAAGATATTCTGTTCCATTCCGTACCTTACAACAAAAAGTACGACCCCTCCACGCTGGTACCCGGTGAATACAACAAGCTGGGAAAAACCGCTTCCCACGGCTGCGTGCGGCTGAATGTGGATGCGGCCAAGTGGATTTTTGATAACTGCGATTCCGGTACCCGCTGCATTATCTACGAAGATGCAGACCCGGGCCCCATGACGCCGAACAAGGTTATGAAAATTGCGGACGACTGCGGCTGGGACCCCACCGACAAGGATGCAAACAATCCCTGGCTGAAGGATCCGAACTATATGCCCTGGGTGGATCCGAATAAGCCCACCGAGCCGGTAGAAGATCCGGAGCAGCCCCCGGTGGAAGAGACACCAGTAGAACCGACAGATCCGCCGGTGGAAGAGACACCGGTAGAACCGACAGATCCCCCGGTGGAGGAGACACCGGTAGAACCAACAGATCCGCCGGTGGAGGAGACACCGGTAGAACCGCCCGTAGAACCCGTCGAGCCCAATCCGACAACACCGGAGCAGCCCGGAGATCCGGGAACGCCCGAAGAACCTTAGAACATCAAAAGACCTGCCCGAAGGCAGGTCTTTTTGTCTGCAGAAAGTTATGCGATAGCCCGTTGTTTTGCTCCGTCACCGGTTCCGTCCCCATACACAGGTCGAAATACCGATTGGCAGCCCGCGAATTCCCGTATGCAGTCCGAAAATACCGGTCATAATGTCAGGATTGATGAAAACAGACGATTTTGTCATTATTTTCCTCATTTTTGACCGAATTTCGGAAGAATGACCCTCAAAAAAGCATCTTTCGGGGATCATAATGTCTGGAAAGACTTTTTTCGAAAGAATTGTCATTAAAAATGAAATCTTTTAATGACAAATGAGGTTATTTTTCGAGTTCGTGACATTATTCGTTTTTTCAGAAGCCCGATACGGCACAAACGCGCCTAATCTTCAGTATAACCGTAAACCTTGCGGCCGTACCAGTAAGCTTCGTCACGCATAATGTTGTACGCACGCTTTACCGCGGTGTCGCCGGGCACGCCGATGGGGAAGCCTGCAAAGGCATAGCCGCCGCCCTCGGAGCAGTAATCGATGGTGTTGCGGATGTCCTGGCGAAGCTCTTCTTCGTCGAAATCCGGATAGTTCTTCGGAATGTGCTGACCCCATCCCCAGTAGCCGGCAAAGGCCATGCGGCCCTTGAACTGCTTCTTCATGGCGATGATGTCGTTGCTCTCCTGGAACGGCTCGGTCAGGCGTACGCCGAACTGATACATATATTCCAGGAACGGTGTGGTGTTGCCGCAGTTGTGGAAGATTACCGGCACGCCGTTTTCCCGGGCCGGCTCGGTCAGACGCATGTAGATGGGCAGGAACACGTCTTCGTATACCTCCGGAGAGAAGAACGGGGACAGCTTGGAGCAGGTATCGTCCGCCAGGCTCCAGAAGTCCGGACGGAACTTGTCGAACATTGCCTTGTAGTGGGGCATAATGTGATCCACCATGGCGTTGAGCATGGCCTTGACCTCTTCCGGGTCCTCGGCAAGCGCCATCAGGCCGCCTTCAAACCCCATCAGTGCCACCAGCTGCTGGAAGGGGCTCAGGTTGGGTCCGCAGGAAAGGCAGGTCTGGCTGCGGTCCACCCGCTCCAGGGTCTTGCGGTACGCTTCGTCCAGATCCACGTCCTTGGCCTGGGGGAACACCAGAACCTTGCTCCAGTCGGAGATGTCTTCCAGAATATTGATACGGGTATCCGGCATAGCTGCGCGGACGCCCTCGGATGCCATGGCGTAAGGAACGCCCCACATATCCTTGCCGCCGTCCTTCATGCGGGTGTCTTCAAAGAAGGACACGCGGGCGCCGGAAACCGGATTGTCGCCCAGATAGGGGTCACCCATGATGCTGTAGAAAGGCACGTAAGCCGGCATTTCACCGTTTACGAGTCTCAGGAAATTTTCCTTGGATGTGATTTTCGCCATTTTTTACCTCCGTATTTATTTCGCAAGTGCAGATTTCGCGCGGGCCGGAGCATGCGCCGAATTCGTATCGTAAATTTATAAATTTATTATATTGCGTCCGCGGCCGAAGAGCAAGAAAAAAGTCCGCATTTCTGCGGACCTTTATTTTCCATCTGAGCCCTGCCCGAAGGCAGGTCTTTTTTTGTCCGGGTCAAAACCCGTTTATTCTTCGTAGTGCTGATTGTAACTTCTGCCGGAACGCTTTCTTTCCAGTTCGTTCAGGATCTTCTTGCGCAGGCGGATGTCCACCGGAGTTACCTCCACCAACTCGTCGTCGTTGATCCATTCCAGCGCCTCTTCCAGGGTAAAGATTCTGGGCGGGGTCAGGAGGACTTTGTCGTCGGAACCGGCGGCACGCATGTTGGATACGTGCTTGGCCTTGCAGGGGTTTACCACCATGTCGTCGGTGCGGCTGTTCTGACCCACGATCATGCCTTCGTACACATGAACGCCCGGCGCCACGAACATCTGGGCACGCTCCTGAATGTTGTTCAGGGCATACGGTGTGGTAGTTCCCTCTTCCTGAGCGATGATGGCGCCTGCGGAACGCTGGGGAATTTCACCCTTGTAGTCTTCGTAGCCAATGAAGCGGCGGACCATAATGCCCTCGCCTCTGGTCTCGTTAATGAACTGAGAGCGATAGCCCATCAGGCCACGGGTGGGCGCGGTGTAAACCAGGCGGCTTCTGCCGTTCTTTCCGTCCATGGACTGCATCATACCCTTGCGGAAGTTCATGTCGGAAATAATGGTACCGGAGTATTCGTCCGGGACCTCGATGACCACTTCTTCCACCGGCTCCTGCCTATGGCCTTCGGCACTCTTATGCCAGATAACCTCCGGCTTGGACACTGCCAGCTCGTAGCCTTCGCGGCGCATGTTTTCAATCAGAATGGACAGGTGCAGTTCGCCTCTGCCGGACACCTTAAAGCTGTCGGTAGTGGCGGTTTCCTCCACCACAAGACCCACGTTGGTCTCCAGTTCCTTGGCCAGTCTTTCGCGGATGTGGCGGGAAGTCACGTACTTGCCTTCCTTGCCGGCAAAGGGGCTCTTGTTGACGATAAAGTTCATGGACAGTGTGGGTTCCTCGATGGCGATGGCCGGCAGACCGATGATGTGGTCTTCGCGGCAGATGGTGTCGCCGATGGTAACGTCGGAAATGCCGGAAAGCACGCAGATGTCCCCGGAGTGAACCTCATCCACCGCCACACGCTTCATGCCGCGGTAGATAAAGCACTGGTTGATTTTTCTGGTCACGTAGGAACCGTCGGGCTTGGCCACGCAGATGGTTTCGCCGGCGCGGATCACGCCCTTGTCGATTCTGCCGATGGCCAGGCGTCCTACGTAATCGTCGTAGCCCAGGGTGGAAACCTGCATCTGCAGCGGTTCGTCGTCCTGGTCCGGATATTCGCCGCACTGCTCGATAATGGTTTCAAACAGCGGCGCAATGGAAAGGCCCGCCAGACCTGCGGAACTCTTCTTGATCTTACTGCCGTCGATGCCGTCCAGATTCATACCGGCCACGCCGGCAGGATCGCGGACCACGATGCCCTGACGGGCAATTCCGTAAAGAATCGGGAAATCCAGCTGATTGTCGTTGGCTTCCAAATCCATGAAAAGTTCGTATACTTCGTCCACAACCTCGTCGATGCGGGCGTGTTTTTTGTCGATTTTATTGATTAAAAGTATGGGGTTGAGATTCTGCTCCAAAGCCTTCTGCAGCACAAATCTGGTCTGAGGCATCGGACCCTCAGAACTGTCTACCAGCAGAATTACCGTATCCACCGTCTTAATGATGCGTTCCACCTCGGAGGAAAAATCCGCGTGGCCCGGGGTGTCTACAATGTTGATTTTGTAGTCTCCGTGCATAACAGAGCAGTTTTTGGAATAGATGGTAATACCTCTTTCCCGCTCAATATCGTCGGAGTCCATTACGCAGTCCGCCATGGCGTCTGCATCGCGGAACACGCCGCTCTGGGCCAAAAATGCATCCACCAGCGTAGATTTTCCTGCGTCAACGTGTGCAATAACCGCAATATTAATGATTTTATCTCTTGCCATATATTTTGCCTCTTTTTGTGTAATTTACAAATTAACCGAAATAGTTTATCATATCCGTTGTAAAAACACTACAAAAACTTGAGAAATAGCCCCTGGAATTTCGAAGAAATGATAAAAACGATTCTCGTACTGCTGGTTGGCATACTGATGCTTCTGATCAGCCTGCCCTTTGCAGTCGTTATTTGGATTTTTCAAAAAAAGAATAAATACGAAGCACCCAGCCGCGCCGGCGTCTGGGGAATTCAGACGATGTCGAAAATTTTCTGCCGGCTGGCCGGCTGCCGTTTTACTATCGAAGGCCAGGAAAACATACCTGACAGCCCTGCGATTTTCGTCGGAAACCACCAGGGAAATTTCGATGCCTTTCTTGCCATGTTTGCCCTGGGCGACCCCAAAGTGACCATGACCAAAATCGAGGCCAAAGCTATCCCCGTCGCGAATATCTGGATGAGCATCATTAAAGTAATTTTCGTTGACCGGAAAAATCCAGGAAGAGCGATTGCGGCTATGAAGGAAAGCGAAGACTTTCTCCGCCATGGGCGAAGCCTCCTTTATTTTGCGGAGGGTACCCGCAGCCAGGGACCGGATATGGGACCGTTTAAGGGCGGCGCTTTCAAAACCGCCGTGGCCACCGGAACGCAGATCGTACCCTTTGTCATCGACGGAACCTACAAGGTTTTCGAGCAGCAGGGCTATCTGAAATCTGCAGACGTTGTTCTGCACATTCTGCCCCCGGTGCCGGTAAGCACCGAGGATGTGCCCCGGGAACTTTCCGACAAAATTCAGAAAATGATTCAGGAAGAACTGGATAGAATCCGAGGAACAATCCAAGCGTAACTGGATAGAATCCGGAGAACGATCCAAGCATAGCTGGATAGAATCCGGGCATAATTGCTTCTTCGATTACCATATTTCATCTTTTTTTAAGCAAATATCCCCGCATTCTGCCGAATGTCGACAGAATGCGGGGATTCTTGTGCTCATTTTTCATAGGCTGATTCGGCCTCACTCCCCGCAGTTTAGCATTGTAGACAAAACGTGGGGACTTTTTTTCTCATTTTTCTCAATTTTCATCCCCGCATTAACGACTTTTTCATAGTATTGTGGGGATTCCTTCCTTTTTCACACCTGCAGATACGGCATAAAAATCCCCGCACTTTGCTTATTATCACAAGATGCGGGGAGAGTGAAATGTACAACATCTAAAATACGACGGAAAAATGAGGTTTGTTATGTCTCACATCTACAACAAAGAATCATCCAGAAATGTCCTGCGCAAAAGGTTTTCGATAGCAGGAATGTTTATTCCAACCCGTTCGGATTCAAAAAGAAAAATAAAATGGTCTGCCTGAGATGTTGAATAGTAAAAATTCATTTTTTTTAACGCATTTGCAGCGTAATCCCAGTTATCCATCATGCCAAAATACTCTAAATAGTACAGTTCTCCGGTCTCCGGATGCATAATTGTAAAATCCGGATATAAGGCCTTGCCGCCACAATCAAAACGACACTCATAGCGATAATGCAAACCTAATTTGAGCAACAAATTGGCAATAATCATCTCCGCTTTAGAACGAACCAGTTCTCCGCGATCAGTGAGTAGCTGGTTATCCGTCGGAAATGGCATGGAATTTCCAAAAAATTCGTCTTTTTCCCATGCACTGCCAACATCATCAATACTGACGCAAAGAGGAGTTATATACTTTTTTGCAGATTCGGGCAAAGATTCATAAGCCTTGAACTTTTCACGATTTTCAAGTAATTCTTCCAACCGATACAATAAATCCAATTCAGCTGAAAGTGCAGTTTCCACTGCAGGCAAATATTGCTTGTTTATTGCACCGGCAATAAGCTTCGTATCTTTTCGCGAACAATACCTTTCCTTACGATCCTTCCCTCGACCCTCAATCCGGAATAGAGAAAGATTTCCGTTTCTTTCACGAATGCGATATTTTTCCACCGGTACGCTTTGCATGCGTTTGCGGCACAAAGCCAAGTCCGCCTCTGCAGAGCGGATGCTTTTTTCTAAGTCATTCATAGTAATCATAAAACAATATTACCATATTTTTCCAGATTTGCAAGTTTTTTCGCACAATTCAGCATTTTTTCTACTCATTCACTGATCCTCTGCAGTATTTCCCTTTCGCATATTCTATCTGCCAAACTGAGAAAGTGTGCTATAATGTTAAAAACATTTCAGGAGACTTTCATGGAAGAAACCAAACCGAAGAAAAAACGTACCGCCCTTTGGGTGATATTGATTATATTGGCGCTTTTAATTACCTATTGCAGCATCCTTGCCGTAAACGGCTATAAGCTGCTCGAACCGGCAAAAATCATAAAGGGCGACCTGAATCGCATCCGCGCGGCCGGACTGGAAACCGACACCGATACCATGCGGACCTTTACCGCGGACCTGGGTGCTTTTGCAGAGGACGCGGAAAGCTTTCTGCTGCGTCCTTCGGTAAAAATGCTGAAGATTATCCCCCGCTTTGCACGGCTGGAAAATATGGGACTGTCCGGCATTGCCCTGGTCAAAAAAATGATTCCGGAGCTGCTGGAACCGCTTCCCGATATTCTGGACCAATATCCGATTACAGACATCAAGACCAAGGGCGGATATGATACGAGGCCCTTGATTCCGTATCTGGATTTTGCGTACGAACGCCTTCCGCTGTTCAAGGAAATTCTGGAATTCGCCCTGACCGTGGATGACCCCCTGATCGACCGTTTCGTTCCGATGGAGAAGGTCCGGGGCATGTGCGAAGAAGCCCTGGGGGAATACGATTACATCTGCGATTTTGTACTGTTTGCGAAAAAGTTTTTGGGGAACGGCGAAGACCGGGCGTATTTCCTGGGTGTCAGCAATACCGCGGAGATGCGTGCCGGCGGAGGATTTTTGGGTTCCATGGCACCGGTCCGCATCAAAGACGGCATTCTGAAAATCGGCGATTTCGATACCTGGCACCCCTACCTGACGGAAACCGTGGTCAAAGCTTCTCAGGTCACGAAAAAAGAACGGACCATCTTTACCTATCTGGTGGGTTACCCCCGCGATGCCAGCTACATTCCGGACTTTACACGCATGGGAAAAATCTGGTGCGACAGTTATACCGCAAAGACCGGCGTGAAAGCGGACGGAGCCATCGGCCTGACGCCGACCATCCTGCAGAAGCTGCTGAAAACCGTGGATTACGATATCAAGCTTTCCGACGGCAGCATTATCAACGGAGACAACGCCACCAAGGTACTGCAGTACGATTTGTATTTCAAATACTTCCCGCCCGGGGTCAGCTATAACGACGGCGACGCCAAATCCAACCCGCTGTTCGCAGAGGCAGCCGAAAAGAGCATGGACGCCATTACCGGAAATCTGTCCGCCAAAAAATTCCTGGAATATATAAAAGTTTTCCGGGAAAGCTCGGAAGACCGCACTCTGATGATCTGGATGAAGGATGAAGAAGAAGAGGAGCTGGTAAAGAAGCTGGGCTGCTCCGGCGCCCTGAACTACGACGAAACCGCGCCGGAGGTCGGGGTTTTCTTCAGCAACCGGGATGCCAACAAGATGGGCATGTTCTTCGATCAGAGCATTGAAGTGTCCGAACCGGTAAAAAACGAAGACGGTTCCTGCACTTACGATGTAACGGCGGTGTTCGAGAGCAAAATGAGCGACAAAGAGAAGAAAAAGGTGAGCACCTACGTTTACGGCACCATGGGCGGTAAACTTCGGGGCGATGTGCATCTCTTTGCACCCGCAGGCGGAACCATCGAAATTCTGGAATGTCCCAAGGGCGTAAAATTCATCAAGGACGAATATATGGATCTGGAAATGGAATACGTGTTGGGCTGGTACATGCAGCGAAACGTGCCCTACGAGGTAAAATTCCGGGTGACCACCGCGCCGGGTGTGGATGCGCCGCTGACGGTGGAATGCACGCCTACCATTTATCAATATACCCATCCGGAGGAGTAAAAAACGCATAAAACGCGGGGCTTCCGGACACGACCCCGATACAAAGAAATCGGTCTGCCGAAAAGCAGACCGATTATTGAGATATAGGACAAAATGCGTGGATGGACTAATTCCATAAATCCGGATATTCTCCGGATCTGTGGAGTTCATTCCAAGCGATTGCATCGCCCCA
>JAZUKP010000042.1:0-4986 GCA_045643345.1 Anaerovoracaceae bacterium
TTGTGCATCAATATGGCGGCAGGCATTTTAGACCAGCCTTTAAGCGGCGAAGAGGTCAACATTACCGCAGCCGCTTCCGAGGAAAAGTTCTCCGCTTATATTAAAGAAGTGTTAAAGAACATCGAAATATAGAAACGGTAAAAATGAAAAGCAGACGTTTTCGGCGTCTGCTTTTCAGATACATACATTTTTGAAACCCAAAGCTTCTATTCTATGCTTTCTTCCGGTTTTGCTCCGGTCTCCCGGCGCAGTTTTTCTTCTTCGACCAGGTCTTTCTTATCCTGGACATCGTCGATAAAGTCCGAAACCTCGGTAATCTTTTCCCAGCCCATCACGTCTGCGATGCTGGCTACGATGGTGCGGGCACTGTCGATGGAGAAGCCGTTAGCCGCCGTATCGTCCCGAAGGTCGAGAATGGTACTGTGTACGCTTACTGCTGCGGAAACGAAAGGAATGCCCAGCTTGTCGGAAATCTTTCCGATGTTTTCCAGGGTCCCTTCCGCACTGATTACAGGCTTATACATGGGAAGAATCAGCTTCACAAAGCCGTCCACGGGCTTGACGTCGGAGGTGACGTAAGAACGGATGGTTCCTTCCGCCTTCAGCTCCTCCAGCCTGGGCAGGCAGTCTTTTCTGCAGTCGTCCACCACAAAGGAATAGGACACGATTTTGCAGATTTTGTTGATATCTTCTATCAGGTGCAAATTATCTTCCAGACTGTGGTCTTTGTCTAAATCCATAATGACCAGATCCGGTTTTTCATTTCGAATTTCCTTCGGCAGGTCGTCTGTATTTTCTCTGTCGCCTTCGGCATATTTAATGTATCGCTTATCTTTCAGTTCTTCGGTGACCTTCTCCGAAAAACCGCTGCCGTTCAGCAGATTGTAAACGTATTTTCTGGAGAAATCCGGAATGATGTTTTTGGCTACGATGCCGGATGCCGCCATAGCAGCTGCCGCTTTTGCGGCTTTTGACGCGCCGATTACCTTGTAGGCCATAAAGCCTATGGCTGCCGCAGCCGCAGCAAGGCCAAGAATGGCGGGCAGCGGGAACTTATTTCCGGGAGCCGCAGGCGATTGATTCGATCGGGGATCTTCTCCGCCGGAAGGCTGGGGATCTTCTCCGCCGGAAGGCTGCGGGTCCTCTCCGCCGGAAGGCTGCGGGTCTTCTCCGCCAGGGACCGGGGCAGGCGTCAGTCTGGGGATAGCCTGAGAAATCAGATTTCCGCAGATGCTGCAAGTTTTGGTTTCCAGACCCTCGTCGTTCTGGGTAGCCTTTTTGGCGATGGTCCAGTTCTCCGGATAAGAGTGGCCGGTGGCGGGAATGGAATTGCTTTCCTTTTCCGTGCAGCCGGAATTGGTGCAGTGTCTTTCTTGTGTTCCTGCAGCGGGGCAGGTGGCTGCTTTGGTGGTAGTCCAGCTGCTCCAGTTATGACCCGTTGCGGGAATTGTGTTGCTTTCCTTTTCCGTGCAGCCTGAATTGGTGCAGTGTCTTTCTTGTGTTCCGTCAACCGTGCAGGTGGCTGCTTTGGTGGTAGTCCAGCGGCTCCAGCTGTGACCCGTTGCCGGGATGCTGCGGGTTTCCTTTTCCGTGCAGCCGGCATGGGTGCAATGTCTTTCCTCCGTTCCTGCAGCGGTGCAGGTGGCCGCCTTGGTGGTGGTCCAGCTGCTCCAGCTGTGACCCGTGGCGGGAATGGATTCGGTTCTGGTCTGCCCGCAGGGTATGTTCGCTGCGGGGTTGTTGTTTCTTGTGCAGGTGTAAAGCCGGGTGCCGGCCTGGGTGCAGGTGGGCGCTTTGGTAATCACACCGTCGTCCCACTGGTGTCCCAGGGCGGGAATATCCTCGGTGTAGCTGTCGCCGCAGACCGTTTTACCGTTATGGTTGATTCTGCTGCAGGTATAGACGATATATCCTTTTTCGGTGCAGGTGGGGTTTAAGCGGTTACTTTCCTTGTATTCGTGACCCAGGGCCGGAATTTCTCTTTGGCCGCTGAAACCTGCCACATTTCCCGCACAGCTGTAACAATCGTAGCTTTCCGTGCCGGTCTCGGTGCAGGTAGGATGAAGAACAGTGGTATATTCGTAGTCGTGAAGGATGGTGGCTTCCTTGCTCCAGGTGTGGCCGCAGTCGCCGCACATATAAGCCCAGGTGCCTCCGCAGGAGAAATGGTCTCCCATCCAGCCGATGCCGGTGGAGCCGCAGACGGGGCATTCGGTGTCCTCCGGGGTGGGAGAAACCGCGTCAATCCGAAGCTGCGCTGCGCCGGACGCAAAAAGGCAAAGAAGCAGCAGAACGCAGAAAATGGTTCGTTTCGTGTGTTTTGTTTGTTTCATGTCGTACGCTCCGAGGATGTGGTTTGATAAGAGTAAAAGAATATGCCCGCGCAAAGGCAGGCATATCTTTGAAATTATGCTTTATATTCCTTGCAGAATTCGTCGATTTTGCGCACCGCTTCTGCCAGCTGCTCCGGGTCGGGCAGCATGACGATGCGGAAGTAGTTGGGTTCCGGATAGTCGAAGCCGCTGCCGGGAACCACCATCACGTGCTTGGCGCGGATCAGCTCCTCGGCCCAGTCCCGGTCGTTTTTGATGGGGCACTTTTCCGGGTCGATGCGCACGAAGCAATACAGCGCGCCGGTGTTCTTCACCACGGACAGGCACTCGGAGGCGTTCACCGCGTTGATGCAGGCTTCTCTGCGCTCGTAGACCATGCCGCCGGGGGACATCATTTCCTCGGTGTAGGCCGGGTCCGCCAGCGCTGCAGGTACGCAGTACTGCGCTACAGTGTTGGAGCACAGACGTATGGAGCACAGGGTGTCCAGCACGGATTTCAGCTGGTCGCCGTCGGGACCTTCAAAGCCGGAGAGGGTCATCCAGCCGCAGCGGAAGCCGCAGATGATGTGGGACTTGGAAAGGCCGTTGAAGGTAATGATGGGCACATCCGGCGCCAGCTTGGCGATGGAGGTATGTACCGCGCCGTCCATCAGCAGTCTGTCGTAGATTTCGTCCGCAAAAATCACCAGCTTGTGACGGCGGGCAATGTCCGCAATCCGGGTCAGCAGCTCGTCGGAGTACAGGGCGCCGGTGGGGTTGTTGGGGTTGATGATGGCAATGACCTTGGTCTTTTCCGTGACCAGACTTTCTATTTCGTCGGCATCGGGCATCCAGCCGTTTTCCTCGTGGCAGCGGTAAAATACCGGCTTGCCGTCGCAGAGAATCACGCTGTTGCTCCACAGATTGTAGTTGGGGCAGGGCAGCAGAACTTCGTCGCCCGGGTCGATTGTGGCTGTGCAGACCATTTCGGCCAGCTCGGAAACGCCGTTGCCGAGAAAAATATCGTCTTCCGTAATATTCGTAATGCCCTTGTCGATATCATATTTCAGAATGGCAGCCTTAGCGGTGTCGATTCCGGAAGATTCGGAGTAGGCGGCGGCCTTATCCAGAGCCTCTTCTACCGCTTTGCGCAGGCTTTCCGGCAGGGGAAAACCGAAGCTGGCGGGATTTCCGGTATTGATCTTGAGCACTTTGTTGCCCTGTGCCTGAATTCGCAGCGCCTCCTTGTAGACCGGACCTCTGGTTCCGCTGATAACATTTTTTGTTCTTTTGGATGTAAACATAATATTATCTTCCTCCTATATTTATTTAAGCAATTATATCACAGGGAAGGGGTCACGCAAACAGAAAATCTATGGTATAATATGGCGAATGATTGTTTTGACTGTTACAAATCTGAATTATGCCATCGGCGTGGAAGACATCCTTTCGGATGTCTCTTTTGTGGTGAACGAAGGCGACCGGGTGGGTATCGTAGGCGTGAACGGCGCCGGAAAATCCACTCTGCTAAAGCTGATCGTGGGAAAGTATTTTCCCGAAAGCCTGAAAAGCGGTGAGGGCTACGAGTCCGACGGGGGAGAGATTTTCTTCGGACGGGACGTGTCCGTGGCCTACTTAAAGCAGAGGGAACATTTTGCCCCCGGCGTATCCGTGTGGGACGCTCTGGATACCGCCATTGACCCGGCGGAGTTCGAAGAATCCCGGGGCTATTCTCTGGAAAAAGGCAAGAAGGGCATTCTGAATTCGCTGGGCTTTGCCGAAAACACCTATACCCAGGAGGCGGTGTCTTTGTCCGGCGGCGAGCAGACCAGGCTGGCCCTGGGCGCGGTGCTCTTAAAGGAGCCGGATCTGCTGCTTTTGGACGAGCCTACCAACCATCTGGATATTCCCACGCTGCAGTGGCTGGAAAACAAACTGAAAGGCTACCGGGGCACTTTAATGATTGTGTCTCACGACCGGTATTTTCTGGACCGGACCTGCACCGGGATTTTTGAGGTGGAGAACACGCGGCTCACGGCCTACAACGGCAACTACAGTTCCTACCGGGAGCAGAAGCAGATCCGCTACGAAGAGGACCTGAAGCATTATACCCAGCAGGCGGAAGAAATCAAGCACGAAGAGGAGCTGATTGCCCGCTGGTACGGACGGGGCACCGAAAAGCTGATCAAGCGGGCCCAGTCCCGGGAAAAGCGGCTGGCCCACGTGGAACGGCTGGAGCGCCCCCAGATTTATAAAGACGAAATCCGGCTCAAGTTCAGCCAGAATCTGCAGACCGGCAACGACGTGGTCATTCTGGAAAACCTGGGTTTTGCCTATCCCGACGATCCCCGGAATTTCCTGTTCTCGGGGGTGGATTTTATCATTAAAAAAGGAGACCGGGTGTGCATTACCGGTCCCAACGGCGTGGGAAAGACCACGCTCTTAAAGATGCTCATGGGCAAGCTGCGTCCGGTGGAAGGCCGCATCAAGCTGGGCACCAACGTGGTGCCGGCTTACTACGACCAGCAGCAGGAGAACCTGAATCCGGCCAACACGGTGCTGGAAGAGGTGTACAACTGCCCCGGCGTGATTATCGGTCCCGGCGAGTATGCCAGCATCGAAAGCCGCTATACTCAGACGGAACTGCGCAGCATTCTGGGCGCATTCTGTTTCC